>CAJGCU010000038.1 GCA_904501945.1 uncultured Bacteroidaceae bacterium | reverse complement strand
TCTCCACGAACCCGCCGTCGAACTTACGTGAAATCAACATTGTACAGCTCCCATTCATGATACGGACACACTCCTTTTAAAAACGTGAGCTCGATGTCAGAACATTTTGTTTTTCTTCGGAGTTATAGGAAAGTTATTATACTCACGTTTTTTACCCTTAGACAGACACCTGTTCGATGCCTCATGCTGTACCTCAAAAGGGGTGAGACTCTCACCTATGGTACACGTGAGACTCTCACCTATGGTATAGGTAAGACTCTCACCCCTTTCGAGGTTGTAAGCGGAGCTGAAAACAGGATGAATTTTGAGGACATCTGAAAGAGATAGAGATTGTTGTGAGTCTGGGGTTCTTCAGCCTTTAGCCAGACATTAAAGATTACGCAACTTCTTATACCGAACTCGCGTTGTTAAAGAGCCAACGAAGCATTTGTCTTGATGCAAAAAAAACGCGTCCTTTGCCATAAAGGACAATCGTCCTTCTCCATATCATTTTTTCGAGTCCATTGCAGCCTTTATTCAAATTCATTCCGCCAAAGACTTTCATTAACAAAACTGCATGTAAGGAGGGCTGATATTGTACGCTCACACACGATATGTCGCCGACATTGCACAAAACATAAAAATATGTGAGTTCAACGAATTCACGTTAAAAACAATGTAACACTTGCATGATTGTTCCATTTTTAAGATTCTTTCCACAAAAATACCACTCAATTAAAAAAAAAGAAGATAAATATTTGTTTTACAAATAGATTTTAACCACATTTGCAAAACATTAACTATTTTTATACTATTAAAAACATGAAAACCTCCCGTTTCATGCTGACAGGGATGTCTGCATTATCCCTTTTGGCCTTGTCATCATGCATTGACAATGCGTATGACTTAAGCGACATTGACACAACTGCAAGATTGCAAGTCAAAGAGTTAACAATTCCACTGAACCTCGACCACATCACACTGGACCAGGTGATAGATTTGGACGACGACAGCGAAATCGTCAAGGAGACAGACGCACAGGGAAATGTCTTCTATGCCATCAAGAAAGAAGGAACATTCAAGTCCGACCCTATTGATGTAGCTTCTTTCACCACTTCCAAACCAAGCATCAATTCCTCTGTCACAACACTTCACATATCAAAGGAATTCCAACTATTACCAGAATATATACCAGGCGGCATTACTGCGTACTATCCGATCAAGAGTAATCCAACAGAATTCACATCTCAAGCCAACAATATCGACAAGTCAATCAAATACATTAAGAATATAGGCGTTGAGACTAAATTTTCTACAAAAGTCAAGATTACAGGACTCGATGCCAAATTGATGTCACAAATCAAGTTTGAGGACGTAAAACTCAAATTTCCTCTTGGCCTAGAAGCCACCCCAAATATCGGAACATACAATCCAGAAACGGGAATACTGGATCTCTCAAGTGAAGACATCTCCCCTGACACAAATGGTGAAATCATTATCACTATGAATGTTACGGGCATTGATGCTACAGCCCCAAATGTCACGGCCAACTACAACGAACGGAATTTCACTTATCAAGATTACATCCAAGTTGTAGATGGACGAGTGAGCATTTACGCAGATTCCGAATTGCCATCTGAAATCACTTTTACTCAAGCGCCAAATGTAGACCCTATCAAGGTTACTTCCTTTACAGGAGAAATTGAATACAGCGTAGATGATTTCAACATCGACCCCGTCAACCTGAACGACATCCCAGACTTTCTCAACCAAGCTGGTACTGAAATCAGAATAGACAATCCACAAATCTACCTTTCTGTGACCAACCCAATGGCAAAGTACCATGCTTACTTCCGAACAGGTTTCAAACTTACATCTAAACGTGAAGGAAGAAGCCAATCATACACTTTAGACAATGAAGTATTCGAGACTCAGCCTACAAGCGCCGAAAAGCACTATTTTGTCCTCTCTCCCAAGGCTCCGTCCACACCATACGACGGATACCAAAACCCACAATGGGTGAAATTCAGCTCATTAGGCAACATTCTTGCTGAAGTAGGCGGCATACCAGCCACCATAGAAGTGGACGCCATCGACCCACAAATGCCACAACAAACGGTCACAGATTTCAAACTCGGCACTACGCTTGACGCCGTTTCTGGAACCTACGCTTTTTATGCGCCATTCCAATTCAAAGACGGTTCAAAAATCATCTACTCTGACGTCATTGACGATTGGTACGACGAAGAACTGGACAAGATGACCATCACCAAACTCAAGCTCAACTTCGACGGAACAACAGAAGTGCCATTTGCCATGAAACTGACCATCAAGCCTATTGACACAACAGGAAAGCCTATTGCTGGCGTGACATCCACAACAGCCATCATAAACAGCAAGGCCAACAACCAGCCTATAGAAATCACCATCGAAGGAAACATCAAAAACCTCGACGGAATCTCTATCGATGCTGAAATCGAGAACAAGGGCAACGACACAGCACTCGGTCCAAACATGAAGCTATTCTTCAACAACCTAAAAGCAACTGTTACAGGATATTACGAGGACGAATTCTAATCTATAAAAAACACTAAAACATTATGAAAACTATTAAATCCATCATAGCAGTTGCCATTTGGGGACTTGCATCTGCAGCAACAGCCCAGAATCTAAACTCTGGATATTTTACTGATGGCTACCTATATCGCCACACTCTCAACCCTGCTTTTGGCAACGACCAGAGTTATGTTGCCATGCCTGCATTGGGTAATCTCAATGTTGGGATGAACAGCAACCTTCGAGTTGACGACATCCTTTTCAATGTCAACGGAAGAACAGCCTTGTTCCTTAATCCGCAAGTAAGCACAAGCGAATTCCTTGACGGCATCCACGACAAAAACAAGATTACAGAAAACCTTAGACTTCAAATACTTGGCACAGGATTCAAGGCCTTCGGAGGATACAACACCTTCGAAATCAATGCCCGACAAGATCTCGGCTTGAACATCCCAGGTTCCTTGTTCCGTCTTGCAAAAGAAGGCATAGAAAACAAAACCTACGACATCAGCAATTTCAATGCTCACGCAGGCGGATATGCAGAAATTGCATTGGGACATAGCCGTCAAATCAACGACCAATTACGCGTTGGTGCCAAACTAAAAGTTCTGCTCGGCATCGCTAATATAGACGCAAACTTCAAAAAAGCGCAGTTGACACTTGGTGAAAACGAGTGGATTGGTATTACCGATGCTGAAATACAAGCCAGCATCAAAAGCATGAAATATGAAATAGAAGAAACAGAGCGTGGTCCAGAAGGCGAAGAAACCACACACAAATATGTCAGCGGACTTGACATTGACAGCTGGGGAATAAATGGTTTCGGTTTGGCATTCGACCTTGGAGCAGAATACAAACTCAACAAAAACTGGGCATTCTCTGCATCATTGCTTGACCTCGGCTACATTGGATGGAACAATAATTATGTAGCTTCCACAAACGGCGAGCGCCAGATAAACACCGACAAATACATTTTCAATGTCGATGAAGATGCTAGCAACTCTTTCGAGAACGAAGCAGATCGGTTAATGGAGGGATTGTCTGCACTCTATGAGCTCCAGGACAATGGCGACATGGGCAGCCGCTCCAAAGCACTTGCCGCAACCATGAATCTTGGTGTTCAGTATACACCTGACTTCTACGACAAGCTTTCGTTCGGACTGCTGAACAGCACACGTATGGCCGGAAAATACAGCTGGACAGAATTCCGTCTTTCTGCCAATGTGGCACCAACAAACATATTCTCAGCTTCTGCCAATATGGCTTTAGGCACCTACGGAACAAGTTTTGGCTGGCTCCTCAATTTCCATCCTAACGGATTTAACCTGTTCGTCGGAATGGACCACACTTTAGGCAAGCTCGCAAAACAAGGAGTTCCACTCTCAGGCAGAGCCAATGTTAACATTGGTATCAACTTCCCATTCGGACGCTAACCAACGACACCGTCTTTTAAGACAATCTTGGATAAAAGAAGAATGCGCATCCACTGGATGCGCATTCTTCTTTTATCTTTTCAAGGAGGAGGATACAAAATTTCATATGGAAAACAGCAACCTTAAATCCCTTTATACAAACTTATTAAACTTATTAAATAGCTGTAAAACAAACAATTTATCTTAAAGCCATTACCGAATATGCTACTATCACATAACGTACGAACTTGCCAATGAATGTCCAAAGAAGAACTCCCCAAACATTCGCACGAAGTATTCCCAATGAAATAGATATTGCCGTGCCAAAAGCTGGCAAAAAGGAGAACAAGGCAATCCATGAACCCTTCTTTTCCACATAATCCCTTGTCTTAATCAGTCTTTTTTCCTTAACATGCATCCATCGAGAGATTTGTTCCACACTACCTATACGCCCTATGTAATAATTAAATATAGAGCCAAGAACATTGCCTATCGTTCCGCTCATAACTGTAATCATAGGATCCATGCCCGTCGTAACCAGCAACGCGCCCATCACCGCTTCAGAACTAAACGGTACAAATGTTCCAGCAAGAAACGAGGCAAGCCCCATGCCCCAGTAACCATAATCGATGAAAAACTGATTTAAAGAGTCCATTGAATTAAATCCTTCAAATTAAACGCATGAAAAAAATCCGGCACATACCGATATACCCCAAAAGCCATTGCTATCAACAGCAAAACAAGACAATAAATATGAGAAAATTTTGTGTGGGTCAGCGTAAAATAATGTCCAAAGACAATTGCAGTATCTATCAGAAGCAATAAAAGAAAAGTCCAAAAAAGATACGGAAAGTAAAGTATTAAAACAGATATGTATATTCCATGAATTATCAATGAATTATACAATATTCTTGTACGCGTTTTATCTTTTAGCCTATTAACAAAAAAATCTATCGTACCCGATACAAAAAGTATAAGAACAAAACCAAAAGTCAACATATTTCGAACGTCCAGAAAAGCACAGACTCCCCATTTCACATCAACAATAGAGCACACATGTGCCAAGAAATCAGGCCACAATCCCTGCACGAAAGCCACCCCTGCATATATCCAATAAGGCAAAATCAATGCCAAGACAGATGCCGCAAAACATCTTATCGAAAAGGTTCTCAAATAACTTTGCAGAAACCAATACAAAGGTGTCAGCCACAACATTTTAGGAAACACCAATGATGCCAGCGATATCAGCAAAAAAGTTTCAAATGCATATATCGGGTTCGGATGCTGATAACTCGCCATCAATGGGAAATATGAAAGCAGCACAAGAAACATCACCACGCTGCCCGGCTGAAAATCCAAACAGGGATATAAAAAAAGCAACAACAGCACCAGCATACTGCTAAGCATACGCGAATTAACCCGCAACAAAACATTGGCGTTATTTAGTTCCGCCATCAGATAGACAACCAAAGCCACACAGCCAATACCCATACCCTGTGCCCAATAACCTTCCTTCAGAAAGCGGGGAACATAGTCCCACAAGCCATATTCCACACCCGAAAAAGACATGGAACATTCTTTCACTGGCAACAGAACCCATACAACAAATGCCACAGCACTCACCACTGGAAGTGTTGCTTGAGCATCTGCAATATGTTTTTGGTACTTGAAAATCATCTATCACTAATTCTCTTCAACAGCAAATGAAAGGATTCCTTGACTATTAAAAACATTTCGGCTACAAAGTTAACAATTAAATCACAATTCATGAATTATAAGTCATAAAAATGCCTAACAGATTGCTACTTTATGAAATAAAAACATTACCTTTGCATCGAGTTTGTACAAAATCATTTTTGATGAAGCATCTTTTTATTGAGACTTATGGCTGCCAGATGAACGTGGCGGACAGTGAAGTTATTGCCTCTGTCATGAAGATGGCAGGATATGAAACGTGCGACTCTTTTGACCAAGCAGACGCCATACTCCTCAACACTTGTTCCGTGCGCGAAAATGCGGAAAACAAAATTTACCATCGGTTGGAATCACTCCACGCCCTTCAGAAAAAAGGGCGCAAACTCATTATTGGCGTAGTGGGATGCATGGCAGAACGCGTCAAGGAAGATTTAATCAACCAGCACCATGTTGACATCGTTGCTGGCCCCGACTCTTATCTTTCACTGCCTGAACTTTTTGCGGCTGCCGAAATGGGAGAAAAAGCCATCAACATAGAACTCAGCACAACAGAGACCTACCGCAATGTCATTCCCGAACGCATTTGTGGCAATCGTATTAGCGGATTTATCAGCATTATGCGCGGATGCAACAACTTCTGCCACTATTGTATAGTCCCCTACACTCGCGGCCGAGAGAGAAGCCGAGAAGTAGATAGCATATTGAACGAAGTAAAGGATTTGCAAAAAAAAGGTTATAAGGAAGTAACACTGCTCGGGCAAAATGTCAACAGCTACCAGTGTGGCAACATATGTTTTCCTCAGCTTCTTGCCATTGTTGCCGAAGCCGTTCCCACCATGCGAATCCGCTTTACGACCTCCCACCCCAAAGACATGAGCGACGAAACGCTGCAAGTCATTGCTGCACATCCTAACATTTGCAGACATATCCACTTGCCTGTACAAAGCGGTTCCAATCGCATCTTGAAACTCATGAACCGAAAATACACACGAGAATGGTATCTTGACCGCGTTGCCGCCATCCGCCGCATCATCCCTGACTGTGGACTCAGCACAGACATTTTTGTCGGCTATCATTCAGAAACAGAAGAAGACCATCAGCTCTCCCTTTCCTTGATGCGCGAATGCGGATACGACTCTGCTTTCATGTTTAAATACTCAGAGCGTCCAGGAACTTATGCATCAAAGCACCTTCCCGACGACATTCCCGAGGAAACAAAGATTCGCCGTCTTAACGAAATGATAGCCTTGCAAAACCAGCTGTCAGCGGAGAGCTATCAGAAAGACATCGGCAACACCTACGAAGTTCTCGTCGAAGGCGTTTCCAAACGCAGCAATCAGCAGCTATTCGGACGCACTTCACAAAATAAAGTTGTTGTTTTCGACCGCGGCAATCATCACATCGGCGATTTTGTGCGTGTGAAAGTGACGGAGTCCAGTTCAGCAACCCTTAAAGGTATCGAAATCAATGAGTAAAAATAAACATTCCATCTTCAACACCCAGTTTATCACGGCAACCATCAGCACGACTTTAGTTCTCGTGTTGCTTGGCACAATAGTGCTCTTTGTCATCACGGCACAGAACCTCTCCACTTTTGTAAAAGAAAACATCAACGTGAGTGTGCTCATCAGCGACGAACTGAACGAACAACAGATCAACCAGATGAAAGCAGAGATTCTCAAAGCGCCATACACAAAAAACGTTGATTACATTTCAAAAGAGCAAGCACTAGAAGAAGAAATCCAGGCACAAGGTATTGATCCCACAGAATTCATAGGAGTCAACCCATATACCGCCTCTTTCGAGATAAAGATAAATGCCACACACGCAAACCCAGACAGCGTCACAGCAGCGGTTCAGGAACTCAAAGGAAACTCTAACGTCGTAGATGTCATTTATTCCAAAGACCTCATCAAATCTGTCAACGACAACATCCGCAAAGTAAGTATCATCCTGTTCATCATTGCAGCGCTGTTCACTTACATTTCGTTTGCACTCATCAACAATACGGTACGTCTTACCATCTTCTCCAAGAGATTCATCATCAACACAATGAAACTCGTCGGAGCCAGTTGGAATTTCATACGCCGTCCTTTCTTGGCACACGGATTTACCCTCGGCATAGTTTCAGCAACCATCGCCGACCTGCTCATCCTCGGAGGACTTTATTGGCTCTACAAGTTTGAGCCACAGATGATTGCTATCATCAACATGAAAGCAATCGTCATCGTATCTGCATCCGTATTTTTCTTTGGCATCATCATCACATTCCTGTGCACATTCTTTTCAATCAATAAATACCTGAGAATGAGCAGTAATGCGCTCTACTACATATAGAAAATTATTAAAAACAATCCAATAATGAAGAATTTTGCTTTCACAAAAATCAACTACATCCTATTGGCTATAGGATTCATTATCATCATCATAGGTTTTGTTCTCATGTCAGGAGATTCCACAACAGAAGAAGCCTTCAATCCAGACATTTTCAGCGACACACGCATCAAAGTGGCTCCTATGGTATGTCTATTCGGTTTCCTCTTCGAAATCGTCGCAATCCTTTGGCCAGCCCGTAAGAACAAACAAAAATAAACAAGTAAAACTCCGAAATTTCTTTTTCCCGAATCATCATGACTTGGATCCAGACCGTTATCATCGCCATCGTAGAAGGACTCACTGAGTTCCTGCCAGTTTCATCTACAGGACACATGATTATTGCCCAAAACATTTTAGGAGTAGAAAGTACAGATTTCGTCAAAGCATTCACCTTCATCATACAGTTCGGAGCCATACTTTCCGTTGTGTGCCTCTACTGGAAACGTTTCTTCCAGCTGAACAACACCCCTCTTCCAGAAAGGGCTACAGGTTTCAAGAAATTCATCCACAAATTTGATTTCTACTGGAAACTTTTCATTGCTTTCATTCCTGCAGCCGTTCTCGGATTACTCTTTAGCGACGCCATCGATGCCATGCTTGAACGCGTTGAAGTTGTAGCCGCCACACTTGTTATCGGTGGTGTATTCATGCTGTTCTGCGACAAGATATTCAACAAAGGCAGCGAAGAGACAAAACTCACCGAAAAGCGCGCCTTTATGGTCGGACTTTTCCAGTGTATCTCCATGATACCAGGAGTTTCACGTTCAATGGCAACTATCGTTGGCGGTATGTCACAGAAGATGACACGCAAAGACGCAGCCGAATTCTCTTTCTTCTTAGCCGTACCCACCATGTTCGGTGCTACAGTTTACAAAATGTACAAATTGCTCAGCGAAGGAGGAACCGAACTGATTGCGAACCATCTTGACACCCTCATCATCGGCAATGTTGTCGCTTTCATTGTAGCGTTACTTGCCATCAAGTTCTTCATCAGCTTTGTACAGAAATACGGTTTCAAAGCCTTTGGATGGTATAGAATCATCGTTGGCGGTATCATCCTCGCCATGCTCTTCACCGGACACGAACTCACCATATCATAAACCAACCAACAGACTTTCAGCAATATGAATCCACAGGAAGGTGAAATTCTCATTTTCAACAAGCCCTACCGCTGGACATCGTTCAACGTAGTGGCAAAAGTGCGAGGCGAGCTCTCGCACCGACTGGGCGTAAAGAAACTGAAAGTCGGACATGCCGGAACACTCGACCCCCTCGCGACAGGCGTCCTCATCATCTGTACAGGCAAAAGTACCAAGAGAATAGACGAGTTGCAGGCACACACAAAAGAGTACATTGCCACCATCAAGCTCGGTGCCACCACTCCCTCTTTCGATATGGAGACTGCCGAAGATGCCACCTTCCCAACAGAACACATTACCAGAGAACTAGTTGAAGAGAAGTTAACATCCTTCATGGGGCGCATCGAACAAGTACCACCCACCTTCTCTGCCGTTAAAGTCGACGGGAAACGCGCATTCAAATATGCCCGACAAGGAGAAGAAATAGAACTCAAACCCAAGATTCTAGTTATCGACGAATTGGAAATACTCCACTTCGGAGAAGTTGACAGCAACACCATCGTTACCAACGACGACCCGCGGGAACGCATCAAATACCAAAACGAGAATCTGACAGGCACCCACCTGTCACTCACCATTCGCGTGGTATGCAGCAAAGGGACTTACATCCGCGCTTTGGCACGAGACATCGGTCTGGCTCTCGGTTCTGGCGGCTACCTCACAAGCCTTGTCCGCACTCGCATAGGAGATTACAAACTACAAGACAGCATGGACATCGAGCAGTTTCCTGCATGGCTTGACCTGCAAACATTAGAGCAGGAGAAAAAACAATAACCCAACATCGAAAATTGTCAAATTGCAATAAGATATGAAGCTTTCACAATTCAAGTTCAGACTTCCAGACGAGAAGATAGCACTCTATCCTCGCACTTACAACCCCGAAACAAAGTTATATAATCGCGACGAGGCCAAACTCATGGTTGTGCACAAGAAAACAGGCGAAATCGAACATCGCCTATTCAAAGAAATCACTGAATATTTTGAAGAAGGCGATGCTTTTGTCTTCAACGACACCAAGGTTTTCCCTGCTCGTCTCTATGGAAACAAGGAAAAAACAGGTGCACGCATCGAAGTGTTCCTGCTCCGCGAACTCAACGAAGAACTGCGCTTGTGGGACGTGCTCGTCGATCCTGCACGAAAGATTCGTATTGGCAACAAACTCTACTTCGGTCCAGACGAATCGCTGGTAGCAGAAGTGATTGACAACACCACTTCTCGCGGACGTACCCTCCGCTTCCTCTACGACGGTCCACACGACGTGTTCAAAGAGACCCTGTATTCACTTGGCGAAGCACCTATCCCCGACGACATCCGTTCACTCCGTCCTACAGAAGAAGAAGACCACGAACGTTTCCAGAACATCTTCGCACGCCACGAGGGAGCCGTAACCGTCCCTGTGACAGGCCTCCACTTCTCACGCGAGCTCATGAAGCGCATGGAAATCATCGGTATAGAGCAAGCCTTCATCACGCTCCATGCAGGTTTGGGCAACTTCCGCAGCATCGATGTTGAAGACCTGACCAAGCACAAGACCGACTCAGAGCAGATGTTTGTCAACAAAGAAGCTTGCGACATTGTCAACAAGGCAAAAGAAAACGGCCACAAAATCTGTGCAGTAGGCACTACCACACTCCGTGCCCTCGAAACAGCTGTAGGACCAGGCGGATTCATCAAGGAGTTTGAAGGATGGACCAACAAATTCATCTTCCCACCCTACGACTTCACGGTTGCCGATGCCTTTGTTGTGAACTTCCAGATGCCGCTCACCACCATGCTCATGCTCGTCACAGCCTTTGGCGGCTACGACGTTGTAATGAATGCCTACAAGGAAGCTCTCAAAGGCGACTACTGCTTCGGCACTTATGGCGATGCTATGCTCATTATTGACTAACGGTTAAAGAGCACAAGACATTGACCCACACAGCATACCTTTCACTTGGCACAAATCTTGGCGACAAAGAAAACAATCTCTTGTCCGCCATCTCTGAAATAGAAAGGCGGATTGGTCCAGTCAGGGCACAATCCGCCTTTCTTGCAACTGAGCCATGGGGATTCGACAGCCAGAACACCTTTCTCAATGCAGCCATTCGTATAGAAACCAAGTTCTCACCTCTCGAACTGCTTGACGAGACCCAGCAGATAGAAAGAGATTTAGGAAGAAAACACAAATCCGTCAACGGACAATACCACGACCGCATCATCGACATCGACATTCTCCTCTACGACGACCTCCACATCTCCACGCCTCGTCTCACCATTCCCCATCCACACATGCACGAACGAGATTTTGTGATCATACCCCTAAAAGAAATCATACAATGAAAAAAACATTCCTATTCATCATCTTCGCCTTACTAACACTCCCCATCATGGCACAGAAAAAACAATTCACCATCAACGACCTCATCCCTGGCGGCTCCACCTATTACCAGAATTCCGTACCAGAGAACAAGAACCTTGCATGGTGGGGCGACGAATGCATAGAGCTCGACACAGACGAATGCTGCCTCATCAACAAGAGCAACGGCAAAACCACCACACTTATCACCCTGCAGCAGCTCAACAGCATTCTCAGCGCAGCAGGCAAGAAAAACATTCAGCATTTCTACTACGCCACCTTCCCCTACGCCGAAAAGCCATTCGTTTTTATTGACAACGGCAAGGAACAGACACTCATCGACTGGAAGGCGAACAAAATTGCATGGAGCACTACCCTAGATGCTTCAATCTCTAATACAGATTGGGTATTTGCAATGGGCAACGGACAACAGACAACGGACAACAGCCCCCAAGTAGCACTCGCTTACACCATCAACCATAATCTTTATGTCCTCACGGCCGACGGGAAGAAACACCCCGTCTCTTCTGACGGCAGCATCGACCTCACCTATGGCGAAAGCGTTCACCGCGACGAGTTTGGCATTTCCAAAGGCACCTACTGGAATCCCGACGGAACACTTCTTGCCTTCTACAAGATGGATCAGAGCATGGTGTCAAAATACCCCCAATTGGACATTGCCATGCCTGATGAATGGGTGCCGACGGACAACGGACAACAGACAACAGATACACCATCCCGTTGCGCCACGACTGCACCCGATCCATATCCCATGGCAGGCGAGACTTCCCATAAAGTGTATGTAGGCATTTTCAATCCTGCAACCGACCGTACCATCTATCTCAACACAGGCGACCCTACCGACCGCTATTTCACCAACATTGCCTGGTCGCCCGACGGAAAAAAACTCTATCTCATCGAACTCAATCGCGACCAGAACCGTGGTTCACTCGACGAATACGATGCCACCACAGGCGAAAAGCTCCGCACACTCTTCACCGAGAGCAACGACAAATATTTCGAACCTCACACCCCTATCCAGTTCTTGCCATGGGACGACACCAAGTTCATCTACCAGACACGCAAGGATGGATATAACCATATCTACCTCTACGACACAGACGGCAACTGCCTCAAACAACTCACAGCAGGCAGTTACGAAGTCATCAAAGTGCTCGGCTTCAACAAGGCAAAGAAAACCATCCTCTACACTTCCAACGAGCAAGACCTCCTTCAGCAGAATGTCTTCAAGGTGGACATGAAAGGCAAGCGTACCCTTCTCGGCAACGCAACAGGATGGCACAATGCCACGCTGTCCGAATCAGGCAATTACTTCTACGACAACTACTCATCGCCCAACATTGCCCGACACATCGACATTGTCGCAACCAGCAGCGCCAAACCCGCAAGCCTCAACTATTTCGCCGCATCCAATCCATGGGACGCCTTCCAAGTGCCCGAAATCCAGATAGGCACACTCAAGGCTGCCGATGGCGTGACCGACCTCTACTACCGTCTCATCCTTCCCACCAACTTCGACCCCAACAAGAAATACCCAGCCATCGTCTATGTTTACGGAGGCCCCCACGCCCACAACATCGACGCCAGCCGCAACTGGGGCACACGCGGCTGGGACATCTGGATGGCACAGAAAGGCTACGTCATGTTCTGCCTCGACAACCGCGGCAGCGAGCATCGCGGACTCTCCTTCGAGCAAGCCACCTTCCGCCAGTTAGGTGCCGAAGAGATGAAAGACCAACTGAAAGGCGTCGAATACCTCAAGAGCCTCCCCTACATAGATGGCAATCGCCTCGGCGTGCACGGCTGGAGCTTTGGCGGTTTTATGACCACCAGCCTCATGACCACCTATCCCGATGTATTCAAGGCAGCCGTAGCAGGAGGCCCTGTCATCGACTGGCGATTCTATGAAGTCATGTATGGCGAACGCTATATGGACACCCCACAGAGCAATCCTGAAGGCTACCGCAGCACATCCCTGCTCAACAAAGCCAAGAACCTCAAAGGCCGCCTCCTCGTCATCCACGGCGGAAACGACCCTGTCTGTGTGCCCCAGCACACCTTCTCCTTCATGCGCGCCTGCATCGATGCAGACACCTACCCCGACCTCTTCATCTATCCAGGCGACGGACACAACATGGCAGGCAGCGACCGCGTACACCTGTACAATGTCATCACACGCTACTTTGAAGACCATCTGAAATAACATCAGGACATTTACCGATTCGGGGAAAGGGGGCAGAAATCATTTCTCCACAAAATAATAGTCAAACGGAGTCATCCTAAACAGGGATGATTCCGTTTTTCATTTTTACCTTCTTTTTACACCTCCAAAGGGGTGAGAGTCTCACCTATGGTACACGTGAGAGTCTTACCTATGGCATAGGTGAGACTCTCACCCCTTTGGAGGCACAAAGCGCACCTTTTTAACACTCCTCATTCAAGCGGATTTGAGCCAGCACCTGCCACTATCAAACCACACACTTTCGTTTGCTAGAAAAAGAAAAAAGAGGGAATTCTTTGTTCTCTCCCCACTTATTTGTATCTTTGCAAAGTCTTCTCCCACGTATGCACGCAATCCTGTTCGTACAGATGGGTAGGGACGCTACATAATAAAAGGCGTTACTGACGCTTTGTTTTGACTGTTCGAAACTTCCACAAATCGAATGCAATTCAAAACAATGCCAGGGTGACTCCACGGGGTGTGGTATATACTCTCCGTAGTGTGCTGCGAGGGACTTGTACCCTCTATGCACACTTTTACGGGTGTATTATATTCTCCAGAGTGGATGTTTTACTCTGTCTGTTTATTGCATCGGTTGTGGAAGACCGCGAACGGAAACAGGCTTGAGTAAGCATCCACGTTTTTTTATGTAGGTATCAATAAATTTAATCTATCTGACTTTAGGGTGCTTGTCAGAACAAATAGAATAAGAAGACAGTAAAGAGAAACTGACTTAACCATACTGACGAGCATCATTTCGCTTCTGACAAAAGAGAACTGGAAATTTAACTGACGTAAGAAGCAGAAAAGACGTAATGGACTCGCACGAAAATGCGTGAGGGACTTGTTATGCTTTTCTTGCAGCGTTTCCAGTCGCTTCTTTTGGGCACGACAACCCCTTGCGCTTTTTTTCAAAGGTACAAGGGGTTTTTCTTGTCAACAGATAAAATATGGCGAAGACCAACTTACGACCTCAGCCCCAGCAACTGGATCTGTTTCAGTTGCAGGCAGAATATCCAGAACAAATCATCGACAATTCAAGTCAGAGTATCGATTTGAATGATTTGGATTTGACTCAGAATGTTCTTGTCTGCAATGTCAAGAATGACAATATGCAGCATTTCTTGGATGGAACAGCTAAGCTATATTATTCAGGAAAACGATTTCCATCGACAGTCGCACTCAACAAACTCTACTACTTCATCCCCTATATCGGTAAACAATGTGACCAGGACTTTTGGGGCATCAGAGATTTGTACTTGATTAAGATTGCCCGTGTTGGTTCTCGTCGTGAAGGCGAACTGGATAATGACCCTAACGATCTGCGTATTGTATTTGAGTTGCAGTTTGTAAAACATCTATTTCCTGAATACAAGAAGCAACGCCTCGACATTTGGCAGACATACACAGACTGCACATTAGATAAAATCGTTCAGAAGCCCAAGGCAGTAACGATGCCATTACATAGACGAATGACTTATGTAAGTCTGTTTAGTTGTGCTGGTATTGGATGCTATGGGTTCAAACAAGAGAATTATGATTGCGTTGCAACGGTAGAGTTGATAGAACGCCGTTTGAACGTACAGAAGTATAATCACAAGTGCCGTTATGAAAGTGGCTATATTTGTGGTGATATAACCCTGCAAGAAACACAGGACAAGGTATTCAACGAAATCCAAGCCTGGCACAACCAGCGCAATATGGGTGAGTTGGATGTTGTGATTGCAACTCCTCCTTGTCAGGGAATGTCTGTTGCCAATCACAAAAAGGGCGATGAGTTGAAGCGTAATTCTTTGGTGGTAGAATCCATCAAGTTGATACGGCAGATTATGCCTCGCTTCTTTGTCTTTGAGAATGTTCCTGCATTCATGAAGTCTATCTGTACTGATATTGATGGACAAGACAAACCCATTCGTGAAGCGATTGAGCTTGACCTCGCAGGACTTTATAACATTGCAGCAAAGGTCATCAATTTCAAGGATTATGGCAACCCCAGCAGTAGAACGAGGACACTTGTTATTGGCGTACGCAAAGACCAGAAAGAGATTACACCACTTGAGTTGTTCCCTAACAGACAAGAGGAACAAACGCTTCGTCAGACAATAGGACATTTGCCTCATTTGACATATATGGGTGAGATATGGGATCAGGATATATATCACACGTTCCGTCCTTATGCTCCTCATATGCAGGAGTGGATAGAGAATATTACGGAGGGACAGTCTGCTTTTGATAATGAAGATCCTAATCGCATTCCGCATAGGGAGAAAGATGGTGAGATTATTTATAACCAGAACAAGAATGGTGACAAATATACTCGCCAGTATTGGGACAAAGTGCCACCATGTGTACACACTCGTAATGACATCCTTGCAAGTCAGAATACCGTTCATCCTACAGACAACCGCGTATTCTCAATTCGTGAAGTTATGTTGATGATGTCTGTACCCAAGGAGTTTGAATGGAGCGCTATACCATATCAGCAACTGAATGCGTTGCCTTTAGAAGAGAAACAGAAATATCTGAAGAAGGAGGATGTAAATATCCGTCAGAGTTTGGGCGAAGCTGTTCCTACTATCATATTCCAGCAGATTGCTCACAAGATAAAAGAGAAAGCTGCAGAGAAAGAACTAACTGAGCAGGAGGCTAACGAAATCATTGAGAAGAACAATCTGACAGACGTTGAGACCCTCCTAAAATATGTAAAGAAGAATAAGAAGATGGGCTTCGTGCGCCTGGCTAAAATAGCTGAATATGCCAATGGTGCAAGAACGGAAACTGCGGCATATTATACTCGACAGGATATATGCTATTCTGTTGTAAAGAACTTGCCTGACTATCCTGACTCCAAGGTCCTTCGTATTCTTGAGCCAGCAACGGGCGTTGGCAACTTCTTGCCATCCCTGTTCCTGAAATATGCTAATGTTGCAGAGCTGCATATTGATGTTATTGACATCAACCCAAACAGCATAGCATTACTCCAGCAGATTTTACAGTCGATACCACTTCCAGAGAATGTCCGTTTGAATTTCATCAACAAGGACACTCTTCTGGAAGCGTTCCCAAAGAAATACGACATTGTGGTAGGTAATCCACCCTACATGAAAGTAAAAGACAGACGTTTGTTGTCTGTTTACAAGAAGTCTGTTGTCAACACAGACACAAACAATATATTCTCATTCTTTATCGAGAAAGCAATGCAACTTGGTGATGTTGTTTCGCTGATAGTACCCAAGAGCCTTATTAATGCTCCTGAGTTTGGTAAGACTCGCCAACTGATGAATGAGAAAGCCATTACTCACATAGTGGATTTTGGAGAAAAAGGCTTTAAAGGCGTCAAGATAGAGACAATCGCTTTCACAATAAACCAGCGAGCAAAAAGGAATTTAACAAAAGTGGAATCTTACATAACAAACTCTGTAGAGGTAAAACCTCAGAACTATATTGCTGACTCATCATTCCCTTATTGGCTGATTTATCGAAACAACGATTTTGACGAGGTCACAAACAAGATGACCTTCGGAATATTTAAATCATTCCGCGACAGAACTCTTACAAAATCGAATACTGCACAGCAAGGCGAGATTCGTGTACTGAAGTCCCGCAACATTGGTGACAATACGGTAATAGACATTGAGGGCTATGACACTTATATTGATGATGTCAGCGACTTAGAAGTTGGCAAATACCTCAACCGTACGGAGTGCGTCTTAGTTCCAAATCTTTCGTACTATCCTCGTGCTTGCTTTATGCCTCAAGGGTGTATAGCAGATGGATCTGTGGCCATACTCACCACAATCAATGGTGAGCAAGTAACCAAAGAGGATTTGGCTTACTATGCTACAGAGGAATTTAGTAAGTTCTACAGTATTGCCCGCAATCGTGGAACTCGCTCTCTCAATATCGATAACAACTCTGTATTTTTCTTTGGAAAATTGAAATAGCTATGATTGATGTTATAACCAAATTCCTGAACCTGTATGATTTGGATGTTCGTAAAAGCCATGATGCGCGATTTATGGACCAAAAGTGTACTCCTGACGTTGTCTGTTTTATTGCAGATTGCCTTATCAACTTGAACCCACAAGAAGAGTTTACGGTACAGGATGTGTGGGATATGCAGTATTTTATAAAAAACGCGTCGGCAATATTTGGCAAGCCTAGTCCAAAGAATGAGACTGCTAGGCATGAATATGATAAGTTTATTCAACAACCTTTGCGGATGCTAGCTTATGCCCATATCCTCGACATTGCGAAAAGAGGAAATGTGAATTATTATAGAATAGCCAACTTAGATATCTTAGACTATATTGCCACCAAAGAACGTAATGCATACAATTTTTTGTATGTGTATATTACAAAAGTTTTGTCGGATAGTGGTATCCTGAAATATTTTGAAGCTTTCAAGAATGCCTGTATAAAAGGTTCTGTATCCCAACACGACTATATAGAACTAAAAGAAAGATACACTCGTTTTATTATTGGAAATACAGCCATTAATGGTGCTGTAGAAGTGGCTCGTATCTTTACAAAAGTCATCAACGTCTATTCGGCAGAGAACGACATTCAGGGAACGGAGAAAGGCCGATTGTCAAAAGACATTATTGTCTTCTCTGACTTAATGTATAACCGTAAGAATTGGCGCGACGTGGATAAAGCCAAATCACAAACTCGACAGGAAGCTGCTACGGGAGAAGAGATACGACAGCAAGAAGCCTATGACGCCTATCAAGTATCAAAGGCAATGAACCTTTTGCGTAAGATACAAGTAGATAGCGAAGTCAGAGATCAATATGCAAATGGCGAGGCTACCCAAGTTCATCATATATTCCCCAAATCTCAATTCCCAGAAATTGCACATTACTTGGAGAACCTTATAAAACTGACAGCAACACAGCATTACACGAAAGCTCATCCTAACAATCATACACAGCTCATTAATAAAGATTATCAGTTGGTTTGTTTGTTAGCGAAATCACAAATGATAGAACAGTCTCTAAAGACCATCGGTGACAAATATTATCGAAAAGAATCGTTCATCTTTGTCCTTAACGTGGGTTTGCATACAGAACTGAGTCAAAGTCTATCCTTTGCAGATATCCGTAAGCAAATTAGACTACTTTATAATGCAGCGTGACATAAATCCATATTCGTAACTAAAGCAACGAAACTATGTATAAATCATTTTTTTGAAGAAACAGAGGATATCCAAACAGTTCGATATATTGCACTCATCATTCCTGGTGGACATATAGAAGGCTATTATAAGGTGGAGAAAGCAGCTCTCACGAAAGTGAAAGACACCGATTATCCTGTGCGTATAAAGTTTGATGTGGCTAATTGGGGAAATTAGAGTTTCCTGCAAAATTCGGTATGGCGAAGGCTGCTTATCGCGGTTTCTGTAAATCACGTGACGAGTTCTTTAGGCATTGTAGAGAACAAACTGTTCTGTGAGTCATACTGCCTACTCATTTTAACTGCCGTTATCGTTGAGTTCAACTTCTGTTAAATAAGGGACAATACCCCTTTTTGAAGATTATATAGGGCAGCTATATTGATATGGGAATGTATGGGAGGAATGAGAGATTCTTGGGAGGAATGGGAAGGGGGCGAGACGGGAAGATGGGGAAGTATTGCCAAGTTCTATTTCTTTTGTCCTGTATTAGCCATCCCTGTGGTTGAGCAATTATTCACATTCCTCCCATAACTCACATTTTTCCCATTCAAGTATCCTAATCCGTGCTCTTCCCGCCAATTTCTTCTTGCCGCTGACATTTGTTCCTTGATGCCTCCCTGTTCAAGGAAATCTGCCTTATACCTCTCCAACAGGCGCTTCAGCAAAAAGTATGCCTGATGAATTAGTATCAACGTATATTCGCGATTGTAATGATTAAAACGCCTGTCAGGTTTGGTTTTCTCATCCTTTCTCCGTATTTTTGTACAAATTTTGAAAAATAAGGAATATGAATAAATTGACAGTAGTAAAGGTGGGGGGTAAAATCGTGGAAGACGAGGGAACCCTGCAACAACTTTTGAAGGATTTTAGTGCAATTGAAGGCGCGAAGGTGCTGGTACATGGAGGCGGAAGGTCTGCAACGA
>CAJGCU010000037.1 GCA_904501945.1 uncultured Bacteroidaceae bacterium | reverse complement strand
GTATAATAAAAATTGTATGGGGGTGCAGGCGAGCAAACGACTCTTTGCCTGCATACTCTTATGCTTGTATATAATAATTAATAAATAAATTTAAAATGAGTCAGCAAAAAATTCGTATCAAACTTAAGTCTTACGACCACAACCTCGTTGATAAGTCAGCTGAGAAGATCGTAAAGGCTGTAAAGGCTACAGACGCTGTTGTAAGCGGTCCTATTCCGTTGCCAACTCACAAGCGTATTTTTACAGTTAACCGTTCAACATTCGTAAACAAAAAGTCTCGTGAGCAGTTTGAACTCTGTACTTATAAGAGACTGATTGACATCTATAGTTCAACAACTAAGACTGTGGATGCTCTTATGAAGCTCGAATTGCCTAGCGGTGTTGAGGTTGAGATTAAAGTTTGATATTTAGAGAACAATTTAAAGTTATATTGAAATGCCAGGATTAATTGGAAAAAAAATCGGAATGACATCCGTTTTCAGTGCCGATGGTAAGAATGTTCCATGCACTGTTATCGAAGTAGGTCCTTGTGTTGTAACTCAAATCAAGACAGTTGAGAAGGATGGCTATGCTGCTGTACAGGTAGGCTTTCAGGACAAGAAGGAAAAGCATACTACAAAGCAGATGATGGGCCACTTTAAAAAGGCTGGTACAACACCAAAGAGACACTTGGCCGAGTTCACTTATGACGAGGAACACAATCTCGGTGATGTAATTACAGTCGAAATTTTCAACGATGCATCTTACGTTGATGTAACAGGTACATCTAAGGGTAAGGGATTCCAGGGCGTTGTTAAGCGTCATGGTTTCGGCGGTGTAGGCCAGGCTACACATGGTCAGGATGACCGTCTTCGTAAGCCGGGTTCTATCGGCGCTTGTGCAACTCCTTCTCGTGTATTTAAGAACGTGCCAATGGCCGGTCAGATGGGTAACGAGCAAGTAACTACACACAACCTTCAGATAATTAAAGTGGTTCCTGAACATAATCTTCTCCTTTTGAAGGGTAGTGTTCCAGGCTGCAAAGGTTCAATCGTTATAATCAAGAAGTAAGCAATGGAAGTTTCTGTATTAAATATCAAGGGCGAGGACACTGGTAAAAAGGTTGTTCTGAATGATGCTATCTTCGGAATTGAACCTAATGACCATGTTATTTATCTCGCAGTAAACCAGTATCTTGCTGCTCAGCGCCAAGGTACTCATAAGTCTAAAGAAAGAAGCGAAATCGCAGGCTCAACTCGTAAGCTTATTCGCCAAAAGGGTGGCGGCGGCGCTCGTCGTGGAGATATTAAGTCTCCGCTGCTCCGTGGTGGTGGCCGTGTTTTTGGTCCACGTCCTCGTGACTATTGGTTCAAGCTTAATAAAAAGGTGAAGGCTCTTGCTCGTAAAAGCGCACTTTCATACAAAGCTCAGCAGGATGCAATTATTGTTGTTGAAGACTTCGATTTTGAGGCTCCAAAAACAAAAGAAGGCGTTGCTGTGTTAAATAATCTTAAAATTGCAGGCAAGAAGACCCTTATTGTTTTGTCAGAAGTAAAAAAGAACGTAAATTTGTCAGTCCGTAACATTCAGCGTGTTGAAGTTATGACAGCTAGTGCACTCAATACATACAAGGTAATGAATGCAAATGTGCTTGTTATGACTGAAAGTGCGCTTAAGTTGGTTGACGAAACTTTTAATAAGTAAGGAGGTACATTATGGCATACATTGTAAAACCGTTGGTTACTGAAAAGATGACCGCTATTTCAGAAAAGCAGAACAATAAGTTCGGCTTTATTGTGCTTCCTGCAGCCAATAAGATTGAGATTAAGAAAGAAATAGAAGCTAAGTATAACGTTAATGTAGTTTCGGTTAACACTATGAATTACGCTGGTAAGCGTAAGAGCCGCTACACAAAGGCTGGTGTTATCAAAGGAAAGACAAAGGCTTTCAAGAAGGCTATTGTAACTCTCCAGGAAGGTGAAACTATTGATTTCTATAGTAACATTTAATAAAAAATGGGTATTCGTAAATTTAGACCAGTAACTCCTGGTCAAAGACACAAAGCTATTGGTACTTTTGATGATGTTACTACATCGGTACCAGAGAAAACTCTTGTTTTCGGTAAGCGCAGCACTGGCGGACGTGACAACACTGGCCGTATCGCTGTTCGCTACAGAGGTGGCGGTCATAAGCGCTTGATTCGTATTGTCGATTTCAAGAGAGAAAAAGACGGAATTCCAGCAGTAGTAAAAACAATTGAGTACGATCCAAATCGTTCAGCGCGTATTGCTCTTGTTTTCTATGCTGATGGAGAAAAACGTTACATTGTTGCTCCTAACGGATTGCAGGTAGGCGCAACCATTATGTCTGGTCCTGAGGCAACTCCAGACCTTGGAAACACTCTGCCACTTGAGAACATTCCAGTCGGTACTGTGATTCACAATATCGAGCTGCGTCCAGGTCAAGGTGCTAAGATGGTTCGTTCTGCAGGCAATTTTGCTCAGTTAACTTCACGTGAAGGACGTTATTGTGTTATTAAACTTCCTTCTGGTGAAATTCGTAAGGTTCTTTCAGTGTGCCGTGCTACAATTGGTAGCGTAAGCAACTCTGATCATGCGCTTGAATCTTCAGGTAAGGCTGGTCGTAGCCGTTGGCTTGGACGTCGTCCACACAACCGTGGTGTTGTAATGAACCCAATTGATCATCCAATGGGTGGTGGTGAAGGTCGTCACACAGGTGGTCACCCACGTTCACGCAATGGACTTTATGCTAAGGGTCTCAAGACTCGTGCACCAAAGAAGCAGTCAAATAAGTACATTATTGAAAGACGTAACAAGTAATAAAGTTAACTGAATATGAGTCGTTCATTAAAGAAAGGTCCATACATTAATGTGAAGCTCGAAAAGAAAGTTCTCGCAATGAACGAGAGCGGCAAGAAGAGTGTTATCAAGTCATGGGCGCGCGCATCAATGATTTCTCCTGATTTTGTGGGACATACTATTGCTGTGCATAATGGTAATAAATTCATCCCTGTTTATATTACTGAAAATATGGTAGGACACAAGCTCGGTGAGTTTGCTCTTACTCGTACTTTCCGCGGTCACGCAGGTAATAAGAAGAAGTAATTGTAGAACAGGTTCAACAACCAAGTAAAAAGACTAAATTATAATAATGGGAGCAAGAAAAAGATTAATGGCCGAGAAGATTAAAGAGGCCCAAAAGACTGTCTACTTCGCCAGTCTTCGCGATGTTCCTTCATCACCACGAAAGATGCGTTATGTCGCAGATTTAGTGCGTGGCATGGAAGTGAGCAAGGCTCTTGCAACACTCAAGTTCAACAGCAAAAGTGCTGCAAAGGACATCGAGAAGGTACTTCGTTCTGCAATTGCTAACTGGGAGCAGAAGAATGACCGCAAGGCTGAAAACGGAGAACTCTATATCTCAAAGATTTTTGTTGACGAAGGCGCTACTCTCAAGCGTATGAGACCAGCACCTCAGGGACGTGGTTACAGAATTCGTAAGCGTTCAAACCACATCACTATCTTCGTGGACGCTAAAACTAATGAAGAAAAGTAATTATGGGACAAAAATGTAATCCAATAAGCAACCGCCTCGGCATTGTAAGAGGTTGGGATTCTAACTGGTTCGGCGGAAATGATTTTGGTGAAAACCTCCTTGAGGACAGCAAAATCCGCAAGTACCTCAACGCACGCCTTGCAAAGGCAAGCGTTTCTAAGATTGTTATTGAGCGTACATTAAAGCTCGTTACCATCACAATCTGCACAGCTCGTCCAGGTTTTATCATTGGCAAGGGCGGTGAGCAGGTAGAAGCTCTTAAGAAAGAGTTGAAGAAGGTTACTGACAAAGAAGTTCAGATTAATATATATGAAATTAAACGTCCTGAACTCGATGCTGTGATTGTAGCTAATAATATTGCGCGTCAGATTGAAGGTAAGATTGCTTACCGCCGTGCTATAAAGACTGCTATCGCTAACACAATGCGCTCTGGTGCGGAAGGTATCAAAATTCAGATTTCAGGTCGTCTCAATGGCGCAGAAATGAGCCGTTCAGAGATGTACAAAGAAGGACGTACTCCTCTCCACACTCTTCGTGCAGACATAGATTATTGTCTTGCAGAAGCTCTTACTAAGGTAGGTCTCCTTGGCATCAAAGTTTGGATTTGCCGTGGTGAGAAATTTGGCAAGCAGGATCTCACTCCTAATTTCTCTCAGCAGAAAGAAACAGGACGTGGTGGCAACAATGGTGGTGGACGTCGTTTCAGAAACAGAAAGTCTAATAACCGCAATTAATTTATCTCGTTGCAAGTAAATTTTGTTATTGAACAAGTCTTAAGCAACTTATAGAAGATTTTAACTATGTTACAGCCAAAAAGACAAAAATATAGAAGACCACAAAAAGGCCGTGGTCGCTGGAAGGGTGTCTCTCACAGAGGTACCGAACTAGCTTTCGGCAGCTTTGGTATAAAGGCTCTCGAGACAAAATGGATTTCTGCTCGACAAATTGAGGCTGCCCGTGTTGCTATTACACGTTATATGCAGCGTCAGGGTCAAGTATGGATCCGAATTTTCCCTGATAAGCCAATCACTAAGAAACCTGCTGACGTCCGAATGGGTAAGGGTAAGGGTGATCCATACCAGTATGTGTTCCCTGCTAAACCAGGTCGTATTCTTTTTGAGATTGAAGGTGTTTCTTATGACGTCGCAAAGGAGGCTCTCCGACTCGGTGCTCAGAAACTGCCTACTACAACAAAGTTTATTGTACGTCGTGATTACGATAAAAACGCTTAATTATGAAAATTTCAGAAATTAGAGAACTTACTACAGAAGAGCTCGCTGAGCGCATCGAAGTGGAGGTGGCTAACTTGAATAACATGAAGTTCAATCACAGTATTTCTCCGCTTGCAGACAATTCTCAGATTAAGAAGTTGCGTCACGACATCGCACGCATGAAGGGCGAGCTTACTCAGCGTAATAAATAAAGTATTGGGAATGGAAGCTAGAAATTTAAGAAAGCAAAGACAGGGTGTTGTTACTAGTGACAAGATGGATAAGACCATCGTTGTGGCAGCAAAGTTCAAAGAGAAGCACCCTATATATGGTAAATTTGTCCAGAAGACAAAGAAATACCATGCTCATGACGAGCAGAACGACGCTCACATTGGTGACACCGTTCTTATTATGGAAACTCGTCCATTGAGTAAAACAAAGAGATGGAGATTAGTACAAATCGTTGAAAGAGCTAAGTAAATATGATACAAGTAGAATCAAGATTACAGGTCGCTGACAACAGCGGAGCTCGCGAGGTTCTTTGTATCCGTGTTTTAGGCGGAACAAGACGTCGTTATGCTAGTGTAGGAGACATTATTGTTGTAGCAGTAAAGAGCGCAATTCCTACAAGTGAAGTAAAGAAGGGTTCTGTATCAAAGGCTCTGATTGTTCGTACTAAGAAAGAAGTGCGTCGTGCAGATGGTTCATACATTCGTTTCGATGACAATGCATGTGTTCTTTTGAACAATGCTGGCGAAATGAGAGGCAGCCGTATTTTTGGCCCCGTTGCTCGCGAACTCCGTGCTGCAAACATGAAGGTAGTTTCTTTGGCTACTGAAGTACTTTAATCTTTAAAAGTAAAATACAGCAATGAGTAAATTACATATTAAGAAAGGCGACATGGTTTACGTGAACGCTGGCGATGACAAGGGAAAGACTGGAAAGGTTACTAAAGTCCTCGTTGAGAAGAAGCGTGCTATTGTCGAGGGTGTGAACATGGTGAAGAAAAGCACCAAGCCTAGTGCAGCGCACCCACAGGGAGGTATTATTGAGCAGGAGGCTCCAGTTCATATCTCAAACCTTAATGTTGTTGATCCAAAGACGGGAAAACCAACTCGTATTGGTCGCAAGATGGGTGAGAATGGTAAATTAGTTCGTTATGCTAAAAAATCAGGGGAGGTATTGTAATGAGTACTACTGCACAACTTAAGAATGTATATGCTGAGCAGATAGCTCCAGCACTGATGAAGCAATTTAACTACTCTTCACCAATGCAGATTCCTGTGTTGAAAAAGATTGTAGTTAATCAAGGTCTTGGTATGGCTACTGCAGATAAGAAAGTGATTGAAGTCGCAATGACAGAAATCGCTCAGATTACAGGTCAGAAGCCAGTTGCTACTAAGTCAAAGAAGGACATTTCAAACTTCCGTCTTCGTAAGCAAATGCCAATTGGAGTGATGGTTACTCTTCGTCGTGAACGTATGTATGAGTTCTTGGAAAAGCTTATTCG
Source organism: uncultured Bacteroidaceae bacterium (assembly GCA_904501945.1). Lineage (GTDB taxonomy): Bacteria > Bacteroidota > Bacteroidia > Bacteroidales > Bacteroidaceae > Minthosoma. The sequence continues at coordinate 13,753 of CAJGCU010000037.1, read as the reverse complement.
TGTTTCTCTTCCTCGTATCCGTGACTTCAAAGGTATTGAGTCAAAGTTTGATGGTCGTGGTAATTACACACTTGGTATTACAGAGCAGATTATCTTCCCTGAAATAAACATTGACCAGGTAGATAAAATCACAGGTATGAACATCACTTTCGTGACTTCTGCTAAGACTGACGAAGAGGGTTATGCCCTTCTCAAGGCTTTCGGTCTTCCATTTAAGGACGCAAAAAAGTAATATAAAATGGCAAAGGAATCAATGAAAGCACGCGAGGTGAAGCGTGCAAAACTCGTAGCAAAGTACGCTGCAAAGCGTGCTGCGTTGAAGAAGGTTGTTGCTACAGCAGAAGACCCAATGGAAGCTTATGAAGCTGCTCGTGCACTTCAGGCAATCCCTGCTAATGCGAATCCTATTCGTCTTCACAATCGCTGCAAAATTACTGGTCGACCACGAGGCTTTATGCGTCAGTTCGGTCTTTCACGTATTCAGTTCCGCGAGATGGCATCTGCAGGTCTGATCCCAGGCGTGAAGAAAGCAAGCTGGTAAATTGCGGTACCTGCTTAAAAAGTTAGTAAACAAAAATCTGACGGTTACCAGTTCGGGGGTAACCTAAAGATACTTTGCTTCTAAAAAACGGTGGAGGAAAACAGTTGAGAACTAAGCTCTTCCACTGGTAAAGCTAAGTAAAGATAGTTTTAATTTAAGTTTAAATATTGTCGGGATTTTCCCAAACGTTCCCGATTAATTTAATTCAATTATGACAGATCCAATAGCTGATTATCTCACGAGACTGCGTAACGCAATCATGGCAAAGCACAAGGTTGTAGAAGTACCAGCCTCAAACCTCAAAAAGGAAATCACAAAGATTCTTTTTGACAAAGGTTACATTTTGAACTACAAGTTCATTGAAGAGGGACCTCAGGGCTCTATTAAGATAGCGCTCAAGTATGACCCTCAGACAAAAGTAAGCGCAATTCAGTGCTTGAAGCGTGTTTCTCGTCCAGGTCTTCGTAAGTATACTGGATATAAGGACATGCCACGTGTTATAAATGGATTAGGTATCGCAGTTGTATCTACATCCAAAGGTGTTATGACAGACAAGGAAGCTTCCGAACTCAAGGTGGGTGGTGAAGTGCTTTGTTATGTATATTAATTAAGGAGGATATATAATGTCTAGAATTGGTAAATTACCTATTATTATTCCTGCAGGAGTTACTATTACTCATAAGGATGACATTGTAACTGTAAAAGGTCCTAAAGGCGAGCTCAGCCAGTATGTAAACCCTGCAATCAAGGTTACTATTGAGGACGGAAAGTTGACAATGGAGGAGAATGAAGAACTGATGCAGGATAATACTAAGCAGCGTCATGCATTCCACGGATTGTATCGCTCACTTGTAAACAATATGGTAGTCGGTGTTTCTGAAGGTTATAAGAAAACACTTCAGATTGTAGGTGTTGGTTACCGTGTTTCTAATCAGGGCAATCTTCTTGAATTCGCTTTAGGATACTCTCATGCTATTCTTTTCGAAGTTCCAAAAGAAATTAAAGTAGAAACAAAGTCTGAGAGAAATCAGGATCCTCTTATCATGCTCGAGTCTGCAGACAAGCAGTTGCTTGGACTCGTTTGTGCTAAGATTCGCTCATTCCGCAAGCCTGAGCCATATAAGGGCAAGGGTATTCGTTTCCAGGGCGAGGTTGTTAGAAGAAAGTCTGGTAAGTCTGCAAATGCTAAATAATTAAATTGACAAGAGTATGATTACAAAGATTGAAAGACGTATCAAGATTAAATATAGAGTACGCAATAAGATTTCTGGTACTGCTGAGCGCCCACGTATGAGCGTATTCAGAAGCAACAAGCAGATTTACGTTCAAGTAATCGATGACGATGCACAGAAGACACTAGTAGCAGCATCATCATTGGGCTTGGAGAAGATGAACAAGTCAGAACAGGCTGAGAAGGTTGGCGAAATGGTTGCAAAGAAGGCTCTTGAAGCTGGAATTACAGCTGTTGTGTTTGACCGTAATGGTTACTTGTATCACGGTAGAGTTAAAAAGGTAGCAGATGCTGCTCGTAATGCTGGACTTAAATTTTAAATGCGATTATGGTAAATAGAGTTAAAGTACAAAACGATTCCGAGCTTAAAGACCGCTTGGTTGCTATTAATCGTGTTACTAAGGTTACTAAGGGTGGTCGTACATTCACATTCGCAGCCATCGTAGTTGTAGGTGATGGTAACGGTGTTATTGGCTATGGTCTTGGTAAAGCTGGTGAAGTGACAGCAGCTATTGCAAAGGGAGTAGAGGCTGCCAAGAAGAATTTGGTTAAGGTTCCAGTGCTGAAAGGCACCGTTCCACATGAGGCATACGCTAAGTTTGGCGGGGCTCGTGTACTTGTCATGCCTGCTTCTGAAGGTACAGGAGTGGTTGCAGGTGGTGCTATGCGCGCCGTATTTGAGAGCGTTGGTATTACTGACGTGCTTGCAAAGTCAAAAGGCTCATCAAATCCTCACAATCTTGTGAAGGCTACGATTGAAGCTCTTGCAAATATGCGTGATGCAAAAACTGTAGCACAAAACCGTGGTGTTAATTTGACAAAAGTATTCAAAGGATAAAGAGAATAATCATGGCAACTATCAAGATTAAGCAAGTAAAGGGCCAGGCAGGCCGTCCAATTGACCAGAAGAGCACTCTTGAGTCTCTTGGTCTTGGAAAGATTAACAAGGTCGTTGAGCGTGAGGATTCTCCATCTTTGCGTGGTATGATTCGCAAGGTAGCACACCTTGTTGAGGTTATTGACTAACGTATTAATACATAAAAATCAGATTAAAATGGAATTATATAATTTGCAACCCGCAGCAGGATCCACTCACAACAGCAAGCGCGTAGGTCGTGGATACGGTTCTGGCAAAGGCCGTACTTCTACTCGCGGACACAAGGGTGCTAAGGCACGTTCTGGTTACAAGAAGAAGATTGGATTCGAAGGTGGTCAGATGCCACTTCAGCGTCGTGTTCCAAAGTTCGGCTTTAAGAACATCAACCGCGTTGAGTATAAAGCTGTGAACCTTGATTTCATCCAGAAGCTCGCAGAAGAGAAAAACCTCACCAAAGTTGGTATCGAGGAACTCATTGCTGCTGGTTGGGTAAACAAGAAGCAGCTTGTAAAGGTTCTTGCTAAAGGCGAGTTAACAGTGAAAGTTGATGTGGAGGCTCATGCGTTCTCTGCTACAGCTGAAGCTGCAATCAAAGAAAAGGGCGGTAACGCCATAAAACTCTAAACTAATGGGTAAGGCAATCGATAAACTAAAGGATATCAAGATTGTTAAGACATTCACTAATATCTGGCGTATTGAGGATTTGCGTTCGCGCATCCTCTTCACGCTGGTGTTTGTCGCAATTTATCGACTCGGATCTTATGTAGTGCTTCCTGGTGTTGATACCGAAGCGCTTCAGGGACTTCGCAATCAGACAGAAGGCGGTTTGATGTCTCTTCTTGATATGTTTTCTGGAGGTGCTTTCTCTCAGGCGTCCATCTTCGCACTTGGAATTATGCCATACATTTCTGCGTCAATCGTGATACAGTTGCTTGGTATAGCAGTTCCATATTTCCAGAAGATGCAGCGTGAAGGTGAGAGTGGCCGCCGTAAGATGAATCAGTACACTCGTTATTTGACAGTGGCTATTCTTCTTTTCCAGGGACCGATGTATCTTCTTAACCTCAAGATGCAGACACAAGGATCGGCTATTTATTCTTCTTTGGATTGGAATATGTTCATCCTCGTTTCTGCAATTATTCTTGCAGCTGGAAGTATGTTCGTTCTTTGGTTGGGAGAAAGAATTACAGACAAGGGTATTGGTAATGGAGTATCAATCATTATTATGATAGGTATCATCGCCCGATTCCCAGAAGCTGTTATTCAGGAATTCAGTTCACGTATAGAAGGTCAAGGCGGTCTTGTCATGTTCCTTGTTGAGATTGTATTGTTCCTCGTTGTTATTGCAGCTGCCATACTTCTTGTTCAAGGTGTACGTCAAGTTCCTGTTAATTATGCGAAAAAGATAGCTGGCGCTCGTCAAATTGGTGGTGCTCGTCAGTATATCCCTCTTAAGCCATACGCAGCAAATGTGATGCCAATCATCTTTGCGCAGGCAATCATGTTCATTCCTGTAACATTGGCACAGTTCTCTGGCAGCAAACTCAATCCACTAGTTAGCCAGTTGATAGATAACGAGAGTTTTGGTTACAACCTTATTTTCGCTATTCTGATTGTGCTCTTTACATATCTGTATACAGCAATAACAATCAATCCTGTTCAGATGGCTGAAGATATGAAGCGTAATAACGGTTTCATTCCTGGTGTTAAACCAGGTAAAGATACTGCTGACTATATTGACAAGATTATGTCACGTATTACGTTGCCAGGTTCATTGTTCCTTGCGCTCATCGCCATTCTGCCCGCATTCGCAGGACTCTTTGGTGTACAGCGTGAATTTGCAGGCTTCTTTGGTGGTACATCACTCTTGATTCTTGTAGGTGTAGTTCTCGACACTCTCATGCAGATAGAGTCACATCTCATGATGCGCCACTACGACGGATTGCTTGATAGAGGACGTGTCCGTGGTGAACATTAAGTACTGCTTCAGACGAAATGGTATATCTTAAAACCGACGAAGAGGTCGAACTTCTTAGAAGCGCAAACCTGCTTGTAGGGGAAACACTGGCAGAACTGGCAAAAGTCATCAAGCCAGGAGTCACGACAAAACAGTTAAACACAATTGCTGATACGTTTATTCGTGACAATGGAGCGATACCAACATTCTTGGGTTACCCCAATCCTTATGGAAGTTCTTTCCCTGCAAGTATTTGTACATCGGTTAATTGTCAAGTTGTTCACGGAATCCCCAATGACACCCCTTTAGCGGAAGGCGACATCGTGTCAATAGATTGTGGCACACAACTAAACGGCTATTGCGGAGATTCTTGCTATACATTTGCTGTAGGCGAGATTTCAGAAGACGTGAAGAAGTTGTTAGAAACCACCAAAGAATCCCTTTATAAGGGTATTGAACAGGCGGTTGTTGGTCACAGGCTGGGTGACATCTCCCATGCAATCCAGTCCCATTGCGAATCTCATGGTTATGGGGTTGTCCGCGAGTTTGTGGGGCATGGCATTGGGAAAAACATGCATGAAGATCCTCAAGTGCCCAATTATGGTAGAAGAGGCAATGGAATGTTGCTGAAAAACGGTTTATGCATAGCCATCGAGCCGATGATTACCATGGGAACGAAGGATATTTATATGCAAGAAGACCATTGGGGTATCGTGACTCGTGATAAAAAAGTTGCAGCTCATTATGAGCATACGGTTTGTGTACGTAAAGGTCAAGCAGATATTCTATCGTCGTTTGAAAAAATAGAAAAAGTATTAAGAGAAAAATCTTTATAAAATATGGCTAAGCAGTCAGCTATAGAACAAGATGGAACTATTGTCGAAGCATTGTCAAACGCAATGTTTAGAGTAGAATTGGAAAATGGTCATGAGATCATCGCTCATATTTCTGGCAAGATGAGAATGCACTACATCAAGATTCTTCCAGGCGACAAGATAAGAGTAGAGATGTCTCCTTATGACTTGACCAAAGGCAGAATAGTATTCAGATATAAATAAAATTACAATATGAAAACAAGAGCATCATTGAAGAAGCGTACACCTGATTGCGTAATCGTAAGACGTAAAGGTCGTCTATTTGTAATAAACAAGAAGAATCCTAAGTACAAGACACGTCAGGGATAATTCTTATGTAAGAATTTGAAATTAAAGTAAGATATGGCAATAAGAATTGTAGGTGTAGACCTCCCACAGAACAAGAGAGGTGAAATTGCGCTCACATACATTTTTGGTATTGGACGCAGCAGCGCAGCTAAAATCCTTGAAAAGGCTGGCGTAGACAAAGACATTAAGGTAAAAGACTGGAATGACGAACAGGCCGGTAAGATTCGTTCGGTTATTGCTGCCGAATATAAGGTAGAAGGTGACCTCCGTTCAGAAATCCAGCTTAACATTAAGCGTTTGATGGACATCGGTTGCTACCGTGGAATCCGTCATCGTCTCGGTCTTCCAGTACGTGGTCAGAGCACAAAGAACAACGCTCGTACTCGCAAGGGTAAGAAGAAAACAGTTGCAAACAAGAAAAAGGCTACTAAATAATAATTAATATGGCAAAGAAAACAACTTCTGCAAAGAAGAGAAACGTGAAAGTAACCGCAGAGGGTCAGCTTCATGTACATTCTTCTTTCAACAACATCATTGTTACTTTGGCTAACAGTGAAGGTAATGTTATCTCTTGGTCTGCTGCAGGTAAGATGGGTTTCCGTGGTTCAAAGAAGAACACTCCTTATGCAGCTCAGATGGCAGCACAGGATTGTGCTAAGGTTGCTTTCGACCTCGGTCTCCGCAAGGTAAAGGCTTACATCAAGGGTCCAGGCAATGGCCGTGAAGCTGCTGTTCGCGGTTGTCATGCTGCAGGAATTGAAGTTACCGAGATTATCGACGTTACTCCACTTCCACACAATGGCTGTCGTCCTCCAAAGAGAAGAAGAGTTTAATCATTACAATTATGTCATTTGCCAACGAGCTCGTTTTGTCGTATCTTTCCTTTCTACGGCTGCTGCTGAGAGCTGAATGGCATTAAACATTAAAGAATAATATGGCTAGATATATTGGACCAAAATCAAGAATTTCTCGTCGTTTTGGTGAGGCAATCTTTGGACCAGACAAAGTATTGTCTAAGAAGAATTATGCTCCTGGTCAGCATGGCAACAACCGTCGCAAGAAGACATCTGAGTACGGTCTCATGCTTGCTGAGAAGCAGAAGGCAAAGTACACTTATGGTGTTCTTGAGCGTCAGTTCCGCAATCTTTTCGAGAAGGCTGCAACCAAGTCTGGTGTAACAGGTGAAATCCTCCTTCAGTTCCTTGAGTCACGTCTTGACAATGTGGTATTCCGTCTTGGTCTTGCCCCAACTCGTGCTGCTGCTCGTCAGCTTGTTAGCCACAAGCACATCACAGTAGATGGCAAGGTGGTTAACATCCCATCATACGCTGTTCAGCCTGGTCAGGTTGTTGCAGTTCGTGAGAAGTCAAAGAGCCTTGAAGTAATTGATGCTGCTCTTGCTGGCTTCAATCACAGCAAGTATCCATGGATTGAGTGGGATGAGAGCGTAAAGGGTGGTAAGTTCCTCCACATGCCAGAGCGTGCAGACATTCCTGAGAATATCAAGGAGCAGATGATTGTCGAGTTGTACTCTAAATAATAAATAATCAAATGGCGATATTAGCATTTCAAAAACCAGAAAAAGTCGTAATGTTGGAGGCTGACGAGAAGTACGGAAAGTTCGAGTTCCGTCCTTTGGAGCCAGGATATGGTATTACCATTGGTAATCCTCTTCGCCGCATTCTTCTTTCTTCACTTGAGGGTTATGCTATTAACACCATCCGTATAGCAGGTGTAGAGCATGAATTTTCAACCATTCCAGGTGTAAAGGAAGATGTGACCAACATTATCTTGAATTTGAAACAAGTTCGATTCAAGCAAGTGGCAGATGGTTTTGAGTCAGAAAAGGTCTCAATTTCCATCGAGAATTCAACCGAGTTTAAGGCTGGAGATATCAACAAGTACCTCAGTGGATTTGGAGTGTTAAACCCAGATTTGGTCATTTGCCATTTGGATCCTCAGGCAACTTTGGAGATAGAGTTGAGCATCAATAAAGGTCGCGGCTATGTGCCAGCAGACGAGAATCGTGAATTCTGCAACGAAATCAACGAGATTGCGATTGACTCAATCTATACTCCTATCCGCAACGTCAAGTTCGCAGTAGAGAATTACCGTGTGGCTCAGAAAACTGACTACGAAAAGTTGGTTCTTGAGATTACCACCGATGGTTCTATCCATCCAAAGGATGCCCTCAAAGAGGCCTCTAAGATTCTTATCTACCATCTCATGCTGTTCTCAGACGAGAAGATTACTCTTGAGAATGCAGACTTTGATGGTAATGAAGAGTTTGATGAGGAAGTATTGCGTATGCGCCAGTTGCTGAAGACCAAGCTTGTCGATATGAATCTCTCTGTTCGCGCTCTCAACTGTTTGAAGGCTGCAGATGTAGAGACACTCGGCGATCTCGTACAATTCAACAAAACAGACTTGCTCAAGTTCCGCAACTTTGGTAAGAAGTCACTCACAGAGCTTGACGACTTGCTTGAGAGCTTGAACCTTTCGTTCGGAACTGATATTTCTAAGTATAAATTAGATAAAGACTAATCAAAAATGAGACACAATAAGAAATTCAACCACCTTGGTCGTAAGCACTCTCATCGCAAGGCAATGCTTGCCAACATGGCAATCTCGCTCATCATGCACAAGAGAATCACTACTACGCTTCCCAAGGCAAAGGCTCTCCGTGTATATGTTGAGCCACTGATTACAAAGTCAAAAGAAGACACTACAGCTTCTCGTCGTGTTGTGTTCAGCTACCTCCAGAACAAGTACGCTATTACAGAGCTCTTTGGCACTGTAGCAGCAAAGGTTGCAGACCGTCCAGGCGGCTACACTCGTATCATCAAGTTGGGTCGCCGTCCTTCTGACGATGCTCCAATGGCATTCATCGAACTCGTTGACTTCGATGAGAACATGGCAAAGACAGAGGTGAAGAAGACTCGCACTCGTCGTTCTCGCAAGGCAGCTCCAAAGGCAGAAGCTCCAGTAGAAGCGCCAGCAGCTACAGAGGCTCCAGCAGAGGAGGCACCAGCAGAAACATCTGCAGAGTAAAATATTGCCAAATCATATCTTGCAGGCCGTACACCACCAGTGTGCGGCCTTTTTTTTGTTCCCTTATTTCTTCTCCTTGTTCAAATGCAGATTTTGTCAGGCAGACATTAAATCTCATGAATCCCTCTTTGATGTTGTCATGTCTTTTTCGTCGAGCAGACGTTAATTCCCCACGAATACATCTTGTTTTATTTCCTCAATTCAAATAAAATTTGTAAGTTTGCCACGAAAAACATCCAACCTATATGAAAAAGCTTTTACTGACAGTCATTGCCATGCTTGGCATCGTTGCCGTTAGCGCGCAGACCGAACTTACCACTGCCGACTTGACCTCCTTGTATAAAACACAATCTCGTGGGTGGACCAGCATCCACGACCCATCAGTCGTGTGGGATGCATCCACACAGACCTTCTACATCTTTGGCTCTCACTATGCTGGCGCAAAAACCAAAGATTTCAAGACTTATACAGGCATATCCAACTTCTACGCAGGCGGTTACAACAAAGACAACGCCTATAAAGCCTTTCAGACCAACCCCGTGCATACCGTAAAACGTTGCTTGCCGGGCATCACCCAGGTTGAAGAAGTCACGCTTGGCTCCTTCGATGCCGCAGCATTCGCTTCCACTTATGCTTCTATAAAAGTTGGCGACCGGCAGCCTACCACCACTGCCAATTGGGTGTCAGGCTGTCAGTGGGCTCCCGACATTGTCTATAATCCTCACATGAAAAAATGGTGCTACTACCTCAGCATCAACGGTGACCACTGGGCATCCGTCATCGTCCTGATGACCGCCGACAAGCCCGAAGGCCCCTACACCTACCAAGCCCCCATCGTTTTCGGAGGCTTTGACGGGCAGACACGCTCCGGCAAAAGCGTCAACTACAAAGATACCGATCTCGAAGTCGTTTTAGGTCCGCTCGCTTCATTGCCGACTCGCTACAAGACCAGCAAGTGGGGCGACTTCTACCCCAATCCTATCGACCCCTGCACCTTCTTCGACGAAGACGGTGAACTTTGGATGGCCTATGGCTCATGGTCAGGCGGCATCTTCATGCTCAAACTCGACAAGCACACTGGTCTTCGCGATTACACCTATACCTACAGCGGAACAGGCACCACGCCCAATGCCGCTGCCACCAGCGACGCTTATTTCGGCAAGAAAATTGCAGGAGGCTATTATGTCAGTGGCGAAGGCCCCTACATCCAGCATATCGGCAGCTACTACTACCTCTTCATGAGCTATGGCGGTTTCGCGCCCAATGAAGGCTATGAGATGCGCGTTTTCCGTTCCGACAAGCCCGATGGCCCTTATATCGATGCTTCAGGCAAGGCAGCTACCTATACTGATCAAAACCGCTGGGTGCTCAACTATGGCCCTTCTGCAGCCACCAACCGAGGCATGAAACTCATTGGAGCCATGAACCAATGGGGACAGATGAAAGTAGGGGAGTGCGCTCAAGGCCACAATTCCGCTTGTCAGGACGACAAAGGCCGCACCTTCCTCGTCTGCCACACCAAGTTCAACGATGGAACTATCGGCCATGCAGTTCGTGCCTACCAGATGTACCTCAACAAGTTCGGATGGCTCTGCACAGCACCTTTCCAGTTCAACGGCGAGACCGTCAACGACGACTCCCTAGCCACCACACAGCCCTATTCGGTGGATGAAGTAGCCGGTGATTACCATGTCCTCATCCATCCTTATAAGCTCGACCATGCCAATTATGCCGAAGCCATACCGTCACTCATCCACCTCTCGGCCGATGGTACAGTGACAGGCGATTACACAGGTACATGGAAATATACCGACGAAGGAAAGTCTTACTTTCAAATCAAATTGGGCTCCGTTGTCTATAACGGCGTTATTGTAGAGCAGACCCTCGAAGGTACGACTGCCAAAGCCCTCTGCTTCACCACCGTTTGCAGTGCCAATGGCGCCTCGCAGGGCGTTCCGTGCTGGGGCTATAAGCTGCAGCCGCCATACGCCGTTGCCTACAACTACCAGAAATACAGCGGCAGCTATTTCAAGTCCACCCAGTTCGCAGGTATCTCCAAACACATGGACATCCTGTTCGACCCCGTAGAAAACGTCGAACTCACGTGGACATCCTCCAATCCCGATGTCATGACCCATGCAGGCAAATACAATGCCCCTGCCGAAAAGACCAGCTTCACCATGACCGCCCGTTTGCAGTGTGGCGACTACTATTGGCAGAAAGACTTTAGCGCCACAGCCCGTGCTGCCGTCGAAGTACAGGGCGCCCCTACTGCAGGACTTGTGGCATACTATGATTTTGACGCCAAGCCAACCCTCAACCTGCTGACCGGCGATGACAAAATCACCTATTCTTCCTCTGGCACTCAAGGCAAGGCTCCTGTTCTCGAAACCGACTATGCCCGCTTCGGCCAAGTGCTTCACCAGTATTTCGGAGCACAAGGAGCCAATAGCTATTCGCGCATGGACAATCCTCTGCTCGGACAGCAGAATCTTGAAGGCTTCACCGTCAGCATGTGGGTAAAGCGCACCGACGACAACCGCTGGGATGCCCTGTGGACCTTCTTCAATGCCATGTCACCTTCCACGGCTGGTCCTCGCCTCTACCTGACAGGCAATAGCTATGTCGGCTTCAACGACAACGCAGGCAACTGGTTCGACATCAACCATCCGGATACTAAAGTCGTCAGCAAAATCTCAGTAGGCGAGTGGCATCTCGTCACCTTCACCTATTCAAAGACCGACGGACTGATGCTCTACCTCGATGGAAATCCCTATCTCTCCTTCCAGTTGGCCTATATAGGCAGCGCCGCCAGCGAGAACGAGTTCAACCGTTCCCTAGTCCTCGATTTTGTCACATCGGCAAAATTCTTCTATCTCGGACTCGGTTCCTTCTGGGGCTCAGCCGATGCCCGCTTCGACGACCTCATGATTTACAACCGTGCCCTTTCTGCCGAAGATGTAAAGGGCCTCTCCACACTTCTCAACCGCATCAATCCATTCAACGACGGCACGATTGTCGGTGTCGAGCAGCTTCCTTCATCCGATGCTCCTGCTATTCCTTTGGCACAGCAGGGTGTCTACGACCTCACAGGACGCAAGGTGGCACAGCCAGACAAGGGTCTCTATATCGTGGACGGGAAAAAAGTATGGTTTAAGTAAGAAGGAAGTTGCAGAAACCTTTTATTCGCAAACAAACATCCCCAGAAACAGTCACCGTCTGCCACAAATTAAAAACACCGTGTTCCAAATATTTCGTACACGGTGTTTTTAATTTGTGGCAGACGGTGAACTCGTAAGGAAATCGCTTCCGACTTGCCCAGCATGCATAAGATGTTCCCTTTTAGCATCCTTTTGTATCTTTTCTTTTCCATTCGGGCAACATAGACGAAAATTCATGTAACAAACCTTCCTTCTTCTCCGTTTTTGTCCGTTTTTGAGGCATTTTTTGTTAATTTTTAGATTTTATTAAAAATCTTTTAAGTTTTTTTTTGTTTATATGTCGGAAAATATGTTTCTTTGCATACGTTATTTTAGCCGCAGTGGCGATTTGGCCAAATGTTGTCACCCCGAGCTGCAATAACAAAGATTGAGTGAAACTTTTACTAATATTCATTTACCTAACTTAGAAAGACAAACAAAATCTATTCTAATATTATTATGTTGTATAACTTTCAGAGGAAAAAAATGTGCAGACGCCTTCTATTAGGAGGTACACTGCTTGTTGCAGGTTTGGGCATCTATTCTTGTTCTGACGCTTATGACTTAGGTGAAAAGCAGCCGGAAGGTTTGAATAACATCTATGGTTATATGAAAGAACAGGGAAATTTCTCAAACTACTTGCAGCTGATTGAAGATCTTGGTCAGGCAGAAATCCTATCCAAGACAGGTAGTAAAACCATGTTCATTGCCGACGACGATGCGTTTGCGAAGTTCTACGCGTCAAACAGTTGGGGAGTGAAGAACTATGGCGAGCTCTCATTGGCGCAGAAGAAACTCCTGCTCAACTCTTCCATGATTGACAACCCATACTCAACAAGTATGTTGTCATCAGCAGAGTCACAGGGTTCATCTGGCCGTCCGGTAAAGGGAGAGGTGTGCCGCCGCTCTTCATCTCAGTCACTGCTTGACTCCGTGACACTCGTAACAGCTGCCAACGCAGAAGTTCTGCCACAGAATTCAGCCTTCGCAGAGCTCTTGGCTAACCACGATTCTATCGTGCTCTTCACCGACGCGTCAAACGCGGCTCCAATGATTCACTTCACAGGTAAGTTCGTCACTACAAACAAGCTGGAACTTTCCGACATCGACTTCATCTACAACCAGAGAAATACTGGTACGTTCAAGACAGACGATGTGTATGTGAACAATTCAAAGGTGATTAACTCCAACATCTTCTGTAAGAACGGATTTATTCATCAGGTGGACAATGTCATCATGCCACTCGACAACATGGCAGAGCTGATTCGCAAGAATCCACAGACTCAGATTTACAGCAGCATCCTCGAAAGATTCGCTGCACCAAAAGATTCTATCTCGCTGACAAGAACCTACAACCAGAACAAGGGAACAGAATACGACTCAGTATTTGTGAAGCGTTATTTCTCAGACCGTTCATTTGGTTCTACGATGTCAAACAGCGTGCCTTTCTTGGTTGACAAGAACGGCAAGCCATTCGACGACGGTAACACATCTTTGAAGTACGATCCAGGATGGAATGGCTATGTTCCTTATATCAGTAACGACCGTCAGCCTCTGATGGAAGACATGGCAGTGATGCTCGTTCCAACAGACGCTGCAGTAGAAGACTGGTGGAATAACAAGGATGGTCAGGTTATCAAGGATTACTATGGAACAATCGAGAACACGCCAAACTCAGTGCTCGATGACCTCATCCGTGTAAACCAGCTTGAGTCATTCGCAGCATCAGTGCC
>CAJGCU010000036.1 GCA_904501945.1 uncultured Bacteroidaceae bacterium | reverse complement strand
TGAGCACGTCATCTGCTTGTTCTTTCGACTGTATGGTGTAGATTGTTCCTTGGATTTCGGAGGTGGCGGAATTTGTTTTAGTAAAATGGACAAAGTCGTAGGTGGTGTCCTTGACGGTATGGTCGTCATACAGGTAGAATTTATGGTTCTTGATTCCTTTCTGGGTTAATACAGGTTTGAGGTATTTCTCTATTTTTAGTGTGTCGAGGCAATGATTCTGGTAAGTGTCTCCATTTTCAAGGCAATATTCAAAAGAATAGATTCCTTTGTGTTGAAGCTCGTTACCCTTTTCTGGCAATGATACGTATTTTATGCTGTCTGGCCTGTAGAAGAATCTGAAAGTTTCTTTTCCTGCAGGATTATCCAGTGTGAGGATATACATCAAGGTGTCTATTCCTTCTTCGTGCGATTCCCACAGGTAGCTTTCTAATGCTTCGCTAGCCAAAGCGCGACAGGTGTTTCGTGTGGATTGGAATCTTTGTTCAGCTTCTTCGTATCTTTCTTTAGTAAAAGAATTTGTAAAATCTGCTTTATGATAGATTGGGCCTCCTGCATAAATGCGTATTCCTTTCGCATCGAAGTCGCGCTCGTAAAAGCCATAAGGACGCTGGTCGTAGATGATGCTCCGAAGCTTCGGGTTTATCTGCGCATCTGCGCAAATGCTTATCAACCAAGCGGTAAGTATGAATATGTTCTTTTTCATATAGTTAGTTGCTAAAGAGGTTTTACCAATCGACTTCTTCGTTCTGGGCGATGTTGTCGTTTATATTTATGTTAAAGTTAAAGGTCGTGTCGATGAGTTGGGACAGGCGTTCGCCACGTAGCATGATTTCGTATTTCATCTCTTCGTAGTCAGGCAGGGTGGGCACATTTCTAATGAATATTGCAGATTCTGAATACAGTTCTTTCTCTACTAGTGGCGGTGCTGTCGCTGCAGTTTTTACTTCGGTCTTGACTGAATTGTTGTTCGGAACATTTTGTACTTCAGCAGTTTCTATGGTGGTTTCTGGCTGTGGCTTTGTGGTTTCGGCTTTTGCCATGTAGTATTTAGGAGGTCGGGTGAGTCTGTGTATCTCCTTGACCTTATTTACAGAGTCGGGCTTGGCAGGGGTGGACTTTTTTTCCTGTTGTGGCTGTTCTTTTTGTGACTGTTCTTCCGCCTTCTTGGTTTCGGGTTGGGTCTCGGGCTGCTTTTCAGTCTGCGGAACAGTCGTTGTTGTGTCAACCTTTGCGATGAGAACGGGCTTTTCATCGTTTCGACTGCCGAAGTGGATACCCAGCGTGAGCAAGAGGGTGATGGCGGCTGCGATGCTTGCGTACTTCCACCATGCGATGTGTTTTTTCTCCTCTTCTTCTATGTTAACTTTTCCGTTGTCGAACAAGTAGAACATGGTTTGAAAGGCTTTCCACTCGTCCTTGACCTTGTGGGTGCGGAAGAACTCTGCCAACAGCTGCTCTTCCTGCAGGGTGGTTGTACCGTCCTGAAAACGTTGGAGCAATTGCTCTATGTCCTGGGGGGGCATTGGTGTTTGTCGTTTCATTTTCTTTTTCTCCTTTCTATTTTTTGTAAGAGTAGGTTTCTTGCCCTTGATAGCAGGGCTGAAACTGATGATTTGTTGATGCCGAGCAGGGCTGCGATTCCGTCGATATCCCGATGTTCCAGCTGTCTCATCTTTAAGACGATTCCGCAGGTGTTGGGTAACTGCTCTATTTGTCGGAGAAGCCATTGCTCCAGTTCTTTGTATTCGAGTTCTTCGTGCTGATTCTGCTCTTGGCTGCAGGCTTCGTAGTCCTCGATGTTTTTTTGAGAATTCCGCAAACGAAGCTTGTCGATGCAACGGTGCCGAGCGGCAATGCTTGCTAATCGTTCTACAGGGTCGTTTGCTCCGATGCGTTCGTGCATAGCCCAGAGCCGCAGCATCACGTCCTGTGCCACATCCTCTGCCTCTTCAGGCGAGAACCCAAATTTGCATGCCGTTTTTAACGCTTGTATGCGCATCTTCATCGCTTTATGTTCGAACTCTTTTGAAGTCATATCGCCTATATAACGAATCAGCATTGCAAAATTAAACAAAAAAATGTGTTTTTTTTGAAAAAAAATGTTTTTTGTTGTCAATTCAGTCAGGGGCGATGATGCGTTGTTCGATACTTAAGTACTTGAATTTGTGCAGGAAAGGATGGTGGTTTCGGACGTGGATAAAAAATGATAAAATAAGTGCAGAAAAAAACTTATTTGAAATCTTGGATGCGGAAAAGCACTTTGGCGATGCCGTCGTTGTCAACCGTGTCGGTGGTGTAGCGCGCACAGTCTTTTACGGCATCTGAAGCATTGCCCATGGCGATGCCCCAGCCTGCATGAGACAGCATGGGCTTGTCGTTTCCTCCATCGCCAAAGGCCATGGTCTCTGATATGTCGAAGCCATAGTGATGGCAAATGTCGTCGATGCCTGTGGCTTTGTTGGTACCGCTGACTACGCAGTCGGCAAAGAAGGGATGCCATCGTTGGGCACTGCATCCTGTGAGCACATGGTTCATGATGAATGGCTCTTCTTGCTCGGTGAAGAAGGCGATAATCTGCATGATGTCCATGTTCAGGGCTTCTTCTGCAGGGAGTTCTTTTGGATTGGGAAGGTCCAGCAGGTCGAACACTTCTTGGAAATTCTTGTTGTAGTGGGTGACGAAAGCATCGTCGTTGGTTGCATAGGCAATGGCGATGGGATTTTCGTTCTGATATTTGATGATGCGTTTTACATCTTCCTTATTGACAGGCTTATGCGTAATCACGGTACCATCGGCCAGAGTGATGCTTGCGCCATTGGCAGACATGATGCCATCGTATTCTAGTCCTGCAATGTTGTTGATGAATGGTAAGGGGCGTCCAGTAGCAACGAACACTTTGATGCCTTGCTGCCGCACGGCATGGACAGCATCGATGGTGGATTGCGGAATGCGGTGCGTGTTGAACGAGACGAGTGTTCCGTCGATATCGAAGAAGATAGCTTTAATCATTGATTCTTAACTAAAAAGCTTGAATACTCCCAACTGGTCGAGAAATATGAGTCCGATGGCAACGGGAGAGAGGTAACGCAAAGAGAATACTAACAGTCTGAAATAAGGTGTTTTCAGTGTCCCGCCGTTGCTGATTTCATTCTGGTAAAACTTCTTGTCGAGCACCCATCCTGCAAAGATGCTGATGAGCAGACCGCCAACGGGGAGGAGCACCATGGCGGAGAAGTCGTCGAAAAGAGTGAAGATGTTGCGGCCGAACAAGGTGATGTTGCCGAGGGGACCGAAGGAGAGCGAGCAAAGTGTGCCCAGCACTAAGATGGTAGCTGTGACAATCATCGCCGATTGTTTGCGCGATTTCTTGAATTCTTCTGACATGTAGGCTGTTGCCACTTCGTGCAACGAGATGGAACTGGTCAGCGCGGCGAAGAACAGGAGGAAGTAGAACAGGGCGGAAACGATGGCAGCCAGAGAGCTTCCTGCTCCGAATGCCTGCTGGAAGACGTTGGGCAGCGAAATGAAGGTCAGGCTGGCACCCATGCCGGCCTCATCAGGATTCATGCCGATGTTGAATATGGACGGGAAGATGATGAATCCTGCCATAATGGCTATTGTGGTGTCGATAGCGGCTACGTTGACGGCCGACTTGGCGAGCGGTGTCTTCTTGTCGAAGTAGCTGGCATAGGTGCATAGGCACCCCATGGCGAGACTCAGGGAGAAGAAGGCTTGTCCAAGTGCTTTGAGCACGGTGCTGCTGGTTACTTTACTCCAGTCAGGCATAAGCAGGAACTCCAGTCCTCGCGTTGCTCCGGGGAGGGTTACGGAGCAGATGACCAGGCATACCGTGATGACAAACAGGGCAGGCATGAGTAACTTTGAGGATTTCTCTATGCCTGACTGTACGCCGCGGGTGATGACGTAATGGATGATTCCGATGAAGAGGAATAGCCAGAGGGTGGGCATCCATGGATTTTCGACAAAATGGTTGAAGATGTTGCCGTAGTCTTTGGCATCCACACCTTGGAAGGCGTTGGTGATGGAAAGAAAGGCGTAGTGCAGTGTCCATGCACCCACGACGTTGTAGTAGCACAGGATGAACCAGCCAGTGAATACGCCGAGCCAGCCGACCCATTTCCATGGCGACCCGTTGGACATGATGCGGTATGCTCCTGCTGTGTTGGCGTGGGTGTGGCGTCCTATCATGAACTCGCTAATCATGATGGGCAAGCCCAGTACTAAGATGCACACAATGTATATGATGATGAAAGCGGCACCGCCGTTTTCACCAGTCTGAATGGGGAAGCGCCAGATATTGCCAAGACCTACTGCTGAACCTGCCGCAGCAAGGATGGCTCCTATCTTCGAACCGAATTTCTCTCTTTCCATAACTTATTGAATAAGAAACAACAAATCACTCCAATAACTGCGCCTATAACATTAGCAACGAAATCGATGAAATCGCCTGAACGGCAAGTGGTGAGATAGGCTTGTGCCAATTCCATCATGCCGCCGAGAAAAGCGGGGTAGAGGAATGTGAGCAGCAGGAAGGTGGGGGACATGGCTTTTTTGTTCATAACGATGTGGTCGAACCACATGACCAGAGAAAGTGCTGCATACATCACGAAATGTACCCATTTGTCGATGAGGGGAACGTCTACCAATGGCGGTTCCTCGGGAATGGGGATGAGGCTCAGCACCACGATAGCTATGGATGTGATTTCTGTGAATAGGTATTTCTTCATGGGTGGGGTTCTGCTTGGTTTCGCCACTGCTTGTATGGATGACGTATCATGTATTTGTTGTAGTAGCGCTTGTCTCCTGTCACTTCGGCTCCGAGAAAGTCGGGCTTGACATACGCTTCGTCTTCGTTCTCCAGTTCAATTTCGGCCAGTATGAGTCCTTCATTCTCATCGAAGAACTCATCGACTTCAACAATGTGTTTGCCGCTTTTGATGAGGTAGCGGTCTTTGTTGACGCGTCCTGGCACACAGAGTTTCATCATTTCCTGTGCATCCTCCAGAGGTACTTCTACTTCAAATTCGTAGCGAGAGAGTCCGTCCTTGCTCGAAGGCCCTTTGATGGTCAGATAGCCTTTGTCGTTGCGGATGCGCACTCTGACGGTTTTGCCGGGTTCTGTGGCGAAATAGCCTTGCTCGATGTGGGTCTTGTCGTAGGCTAAGGACTTGAATTCGCCTGTTACCAGAAATTTGCGTTCTATCTCTTGCATGGTTTTGCGTTCTGTTGTCCGTAGTCCTCCCCCTTAAGGCAGAGGTGTTTTCTACATTTCGGTTTCTGAAAATTCCATGAGGTAGGCTTTGATGAAGCCGTCGAGCTTGCCGTCCATCACGCCGCCCACGTCGCTTGTCTGGTGGTTGGTGCGATGGTCTTTGACACGGCGGTCGTCAAACACGTAGGAACGGATTTGGCTGCCCCATTCAATCTTTTTCTTTCCTGCTTCTATCTTCTGCTGTTCGGCCATTTTCTTTTTCAGCGCGCGGTCGTAGAGCTGTGAGCGGAGGAGTCGCATGGCGTTTTCGCGGTTTTCCTGCTGTTTGCGAGTTTCGGTGTTTTCAATCAGGATTTCTTCTTCCTCGCCTGTGTCGGGGTCAACGTACTGATAGCGAAGGCGTACGCCTGTCTCGACTTTGTTTACGTTCTGGCCTCCTGCGCCTGAACTGCGGAAAGTGTCCCAGCTGATTTTGCTTTTGTCTATCACGACCTCGATGGAATCGTCGACAAGCGGGGTGACAAACACTGAGGCGAAAGAGGTCATGCGCTTTCCCTGTGCGTTGTAGGGGCTGACGCGCACCAGGCGGTGTACGCCGCTCTCGCCTTTCAGGAATCCATACGCCTGGTCGCCAACGATTTCCATGGTCACGGTCTTGATGCCTGCTTCGTCACCGTCGATGAAGTTGCTGATGTTTACTTTGTACTTGTGTGCCTCGGCATATCGCTGATACATGCGCATCAGCATCGATGCCCAGTCTTGTGCCTCGGTGCCACCTGCACCAGAGTTTATCTTCAGCACGGCGTCCATGCCGTCGGCTTCGCCTCTCAGCATGTTCTTCAGCTCGAGGTCTTCAATCAATTGCAATGCTGTTGCATAGTATTGGTCAACTTCTTCTTCGGTGCTCATCTCTTCCTTGTAGAAGTCGAACGCAACCTCGGTGTCGTCTGTTGCAGCTTTCACTTCGTTGTATCCGTCAATCCATTTCTGCAAATCCTTCACTTTCTTCATCTGCTCTTCGGCTGCTTTCTGGTCGTCCCAGAAGCCTGGGGCCTGGGTGCGCAACTCTTCTTCCTGCACTTCGATTAACTTGTTGTCTATCTGCAAATAACGGCGCAGTGCATCCGCGCGGTCCTTAATGTCTTTCAGTTGTTCTGCGGTTATCATAAATGCTTATCTTGCTTTTTGACTGCAAAGGTACGATTTTTTTAGGTAAATGGATGGGTAGTTGGCTAAAAAATCGTATCTTTGCACCTTGAATGAAAGTGGAGACGGTATTGCTCGTCGAAAAAAACAGGAATGAAGTTCATTAAACGACTGGATTTGTTTATTCTGGGAAATTTCCTTACGCTGTTTGCAGGCACGTTCTGCATCAGCCTTTTTGTCGTTATGATGCAGTTCCTGTGGAAATATATCGATGAGTTGGTGGGCAAGGGGCTGACGTTCGATGTGTATGTGCAGTTCTTTTTCTATGCTGCTGAAACATTGGTCCCATTGGCACTTCCGCTTGCTATTCTGCTGGCTTCACTGATTTCGTTCGGAAACATTGGCGAACGCCTTGAGCTGCTTGCTATCAAGGCGGCAGGTATTTCGCTGTTCCGTACGCTGCGTCCGCTCATCATCCTGATTTCTTTGTTTGCGCTGGCATCGTTCCACTTTCAGAACAAGATTGTCCCTGATGCTCAGCTGAAACTGACGCAGCTGCTTTATTCTATGAAAACAAAGTCGCCTGAACTGGAGATTCCAGAAGGTGTCTTCTATGATGGCATCAGAGATATCAACCTCTTTGTGGAGAAGAAAAACAAAGAGACGGGCATGCTTTACGATGTCGTTATCTACAATATGCAGGAGGGGGTCAATAATGCTCACATCATTTTGGCAGACTCGGCAAAGCTGGAAACGGCAAGCGACAAGATGCACCTGCTGCTGCACCTCTATCAGGGCGAGTTGTTTGAGAACCTGCAGAGTGGGGCACTGAAAACGCGTAATGTGCCTTACCGCAGAGAAACGTTTGCAGAGAAGCATTTCATCATCGATTTCGACACGAACTTCAATATGACAGATGAGGAGAATGTGTCGGGATCGGCACGAACGAAGAGCATGGAACAGCTCGTTCACGATATCGATTCAATGGAGACGCACCACGACAGCCTGAGTATTGCTTTTGCCCACAATATGCAGCGTGGCAATTTGTCGATTCCGCACAAGGCTCGTATCTCCGACTATGATTCGGTGACGGTATCGCACATGAGGGATAGCGTGAAACGAATTTTGCAGGAAGAAGAGCGGGCATTCATCGCCCATAAGGAGATTGCGGCAAAGGGAAAGCCCGAATCGTCGGTCAGCATGGAGGCTTTGCTTGACAGCGTTGACAACTTGACGATGCAGCGTGTGCTTATGACTGCACTTCAGAAGGTGAGCGCTCAAGAGATAGACATCAGTACGAAAGCGGATTTGATGGAATATGGAAACAAGCAGATACGCCGTCATCAGATTGAGTTTTGGACGAAAATCACGATGTCGCTCGCTTGCCTCCTTTTCTTCTTCATTGGTGCGCCGCTCGGAGCAATCATTCGTAAGGGCGGACTGGGATTCCCTGTTGTGGTGGCGGTCATCATCTTCATTGTCTATTACATCATCAACACGTTTGGCATGAAGGTGGGGCGTGAAGGAGGAATGCCTGTGTGGCTCGGCATGTGGCTCAGCACGCTGGTTCTGGCTCCTCTTGGTGTGTTTTTTACAGTAAAATCTAACAACGATTCAGCTGTGTTCAACATGGATGTCTATGTCAACTTTAGCAAAAAACTGTTGGGCATACGTGCAAAACGAAATATTTCCAAGAAGGAGGTCATCATTAATGACCCTGATTATGCCGATGTGCATCATGGGCTGGAACTGCTAATTGTGGCAAGTCGCGACTACTATCGCTCGCTGCCCAAGTCAAATGTGTTTGGGTACCTGAAGCATATAGCCCTGTTCTGTTTGGGCAAGCATCAAGATGTACAGGCTGAAGACATTCATTGCCAGCTGGAATATTTGGTGGAAACGCTTTCCAATAGCAAGGACCGTGTGGTATTGAGCCTGTTGAATAAATATCCAGTGATGGACGTACATTCGTTCAGATTCTATCGCCGTAGAAGAAAAGATATCAGAACTATCATAAAAAATTCAGAGACAATCAAGCAACATATATATGAAAACATCATTTCAGTTCAGTAAAATAGAGGATGCCATTGAGGATTTCCGGCAAGGAAAGTTCGTCATTGTAGTGGACGATGAGGATCGTGAGAATGAAGGCGACTTCATTGTGCCTGCCGAGATGATTACCCCCGAAAAAGTGAATTTCATGCTCCGTGAAGGACGTGGTGTGCTTTGTGCCCCCATCACGATGTCGCGTGCAAAAGAACTGGATTTGCCCCATCAGGTGGAAGAGAATACTTCCATGCTGGGGACACCATTCACTGTGACCATTGATAAACTGGAGGGCTGCACGACGGGAGTCAGTGCCCAAGACCGTGCTGCAACGATTCAATGGCTTGCTAATCCTGAAGCGAAACCTGGGGATTTCGGTCGTCCAGGGCATATCAATCCGCTTTATGCACAAGACAATGGAGTGCTGAGACGTTCTGGCCACACAGAGGCTGCTATCGACCTCGCACGTTTGGCAGGGCTGAGACCTGCTGCTGCGCTGATAGAGATTCTCAATCCAGACGGTACTATGGCACGAATGCCCGAGCTGATGAAGAAAGCTGAGGAGTTTGACATGAAGCTGATTCAGATTAAAGACCTTATAGCCTATCGTTTGCAGCAGGAAAGTCTAGTGGAGAAGGGTGTAGAAGCGGATATGCCAACAGCTTATGGTCATTTCCGCATTATTCCTTTCTTGCAGAAGAGCAACGGACTGGAGCATGTGGCACTCATCAAGGGTGAATGGGAGGAAGATGAACCTGTGCTGGTGAGAATGCACTCCAGCTGTGCTACTGGCGACATTTTCGGAAGTCAGCGTTGTGACTGCGGAGAACAGCTGCACAAGTCGATGCAGCTTATCGATGAGGCTGGAAAAGGTGCTGTCGTCTATCTGATTCAGGAAGGTCGTGGTATTGGCCTCATGAACAAGATTGCTGCCTATAAGTTGCAGGAGGAAGGACTTGATACTGTCGATGCTAACATACATTTGGGATTCGACCCAGACTTGCGTGATTATGGAGTGGGAGCACAAATCCTTCGTGAAATAGGCATCAGCAAGATTCGTCTTCTGACTAATAATCCGGTTAAGCGTGTCGGATTGGAAGGTTATGGCTTGGAGATTGTTGAGAATGTCCCTATTGAAATAACGCCCAACCAGTATAACGAGCGTTATCTGCATACGAAGAAAGAGCGCATGGGGCATACGCTACACTTTAACAAGTGAACAACCCCTGCTCAAAAACTAAAGAATACATAAACTTATAAACTCAAGAACTTGTAAAATATACGAACTAACAAATCAAAAAAACATATATGGAAAAATTATCTGATAGACTTAATCGTTTGTCTCCTTCTGCAACGCTCGCAATGAGCCAGAAGAGTTCTGAGCTGAAGGCTCAAGGTATAGATGTCATCAATCTCAGTGTCGGAGAGCCAGATTTCAATACGCCCGACCACATCAAGGCTGCTGCTATCAAGGCAGTGGAGGACAACTGGAGCCGCTACAGCCCAGTTCCAGGTTATCCTGAATTGAAAAAAGCGATTGTGAACAAGCTGAAGAACGAGAACGGACTTGATTATCTTCCTTCGCAGATTCTTTGTTCCAATGGCGCAAAGCAGTCTGTTTGCAACACCCTGATGGCGATTGTTAATGCTGGCGACGAAGTCATCATTCCTGCTCCATACTGGGTTTCTTATCCGCAGATGGTGCTTTTGGCTGAGGGAACTCCTGTGTATATTGATGCTCCTATTGAACAGGATTTCAAGATTACTCCAGAGCAGCTTGAGGCAGCCATCACTCCGAAGACACGTGCCATTATCCTTTGTTCTCCAAGCAACCCAACAGGTTCAGTGTACAGCAAGGAGGAACTTGAAGGTCTTAAGAATGTACTGGTGAAGCATGAACGTGTCATCGTGATTGCAGATGAAATTTATGAGCACATCAACTATGTGGGCAAGCATGCTTCAATGGCGGAGTTTGCTGACATCAAGGACCGTGTGGTGATTATCAACGGTGTGTCTAAGGCATATGCGATGACAGGATGGCGCATTGGTTTCATTGCAGGTCCAGAATGGATTGTTAAAGGTTGCAATAAGCTTCAGGGACAATATACGTCTGGCCCTTGTTCTGTTTCTCAGAAAGCGGCAGAGGCGGCTTTTGCCGGTGACCAGCAGTGTGTGGAAGATATGCGTTTGGCTTTCGAACGTCGTAAGAACCTCATCGTAAAACTCGCGAAAGAAATTCCTGGACTTGAAGTAAATGACCCTCAAGGTGCTTTCTACCTCTTTCCCAAGTGCTCTAGCTATTTCGGCAAGAAAGATGGTGACCATGTGATTAACAATGCTACGGATTTAGCGATGTACTTGCTTGAGGTAGGTCATGTTGCAGCTGTAGGTGGTGACGACTTCGGTTCGCCTGAGTGCTTCCGCATCAGCTATGCTACTTCAGACGAAAATATTGTTGAGTCGATGAAGCGTATCAAAGACGCTTTGGCTCGCCTTCAGTAAGGGTTCGTTGTTGCTGAAATAACGCATCTGAATAGATAATTTTGATGTGGGGCACTCTGTTAATTCGATGTGCCCCACACCGAAATTTCGATGTGGGGCACATCATAATGGACGCTTTTCTGACTCTGATTTTTTGATGGTTTCAGATTTGCTTTTTCGGAAACGACTTGTTAACTTGTATCTTGATTTTTATGAAAAAACCTATTGTACTCATTCTTCTTTTGTTGGCAACTGCTGTTCGTGCACAGGAAGACATTACAACACAATATATTAATAATCCGTCGTTTGAACAGGATGACATTTCTCTTTTGCCTGTTGACAATACTCGTGGGGCCTATACAGCCAAAGAACTTGAAGGATGGATGCTTCAGGGCAGCTATGGCGTCAGTGATATCATGACGTCGTCAGCCA
This sequence comes from uncultured Bacteroidaceae bacterium, assembly GCA_904501945.1. GTDB lineage: Bacteria > Bacteroidota > Bacteroidia > Bacteroidales > Bacteroidaceae > Minthosoma. The sequence goes on along the minus strand of CAJGCU010000036.1, from coordinate 9,166 downwards.
CTGCTACTGACAATAATTTTGGTGCGCCAGGGAAACCTTCTGACGGTAACCAGATGTACTATATTCGTAATGCGTGGAATGCCTCTACCGCTACGCTGTTGCAGCGCATTACGCTTCCAGCTGGAAAATACAAGATAACTCTCGACAACAAGTGTGTGACTCAATCTTCTCATGCTGCTAGTCTGGTAGCAGGAACTGAGAGTTTGTCTTTGACGTTTCAGGAGAGTCTGCCAGCCACGTGGACAACCAACGAATTGCTATTTGAGACAAGTGCAGAAGAGGCTGTCAATATTGGTTTGCAGGTTCACTTTGGCGGCGGTTCTGGAGGCTCTGTCTTAATAGACAATTTCCGTCTTTACAAGATGCCTGACGACTATGCTGAAGCAGAAGACCCTACAGAAGAGGCCGTTCCGTCGTTTACGGAAGGAGTCATAACCTCAGACTTTGTGAACGAAGCGGACATGAAGGCGGATCTGTTGCAGATGCTTGCCAACTTCTCTCGTTATATGGTTGATGACTTTCAGGAATGTGTGGCACCTAATGCCATTGATGAGGCTTGTGGATGCTTTAAGGGAGAAAACACTATGGCTAACGACGAGAGAGGGGTACGACCTAATGCAGACTTGTCTATGATATGCGCTTTTCTTGTCAAATATGGAAAACCCGCCGGCGTTTCACTTCCTTCTGGTGTGACATGGACCAAAATTGAAGACATGGCGATGAAATCGCTCGTTTTTGCCTATTCTACTCATAAAGCCAACAAACTGAAAGTCTGCAAAGGTAATAACTATTGGGGGTCAACATCTACATCTGATGCTGTTTGGGAATCGTCACTTTGGGCAATGTCGGTCGCTTATTCTGCCTATTTCCAATGGGATAAACTCAGTGAAAAGCAGAAGGGTTACATATATTCGCTGTTGAAAGCCGAATGTAATTACGAATTGTATCGCAGCATTCCTACTGGTTATGCCGGAGATACAAAAGCGGAAGAGAATGGCTGGGAAGCAAATGTACTTGCCGCTACACTAGGGTTGTTCCCGAATGACCCGCTGGCTCCTCGATGGTTTGAACGCCTGCGCGAATTTGCTATCAATAGCTATTCACATCCTTCTGACATGAACAATACGACTATCATTGATGAGTGGTACGACCAAACAACTGTGGGTGACCTTTATAGGGGGCAAAATCTTTACGATGACTATTCTCTCCAAAATCATAACCTTTTCCACACTTCCTATCAGAATGTTGTGATGCAGGAGCTAGGCGAATCGGCTTTAGCACTCAAACTGTTTCAGCAGGGGCTTCATGGCGAAGAGAAGTGGAAAACCAATGCGCTTATGCACAACAACCAGCAAGTGCAGGACAGCATTCTTAATTGGCTGGCTCTTGCCGACGGTGAACTTGCCATGCCCAATGGCAATGACTGGAGTCTTTTCCTTTATGACCAAATTACCAGCTATTCCACACAGGCTTGTTTTCAGCGTGATCCCAATGCTCTTATGCTGGAAAATATGGCATACAAGTATATCAAGGCTCGACAGCAGACTACAGCCGACGGTTCATGGTTGCTCCGTGCCGATGTGGGTGCACGGCGTATGGGAGTTGAAGCACATCGTGTCATGATGACTTATCTCATGCACGACGTCATGTCCACTGCGCAGATTGTTCCAACAACATGGGATGACTTCAATGACCGATATGGAGAAGCAAAGATAATACCTTGCCAGAACGTGGTTCGTGCAGCCACAGACGAACGATTTACTTGTTTCTCATGGAGTACAGGTTTGAAATCTTATACGGGGTATTTTGCGACAAACAGTCCCGATAAGAATAAGATAGTTGTACCTTATCGTGCCAACAATACAGGCAACATTACAGGATGGTATGAAGTGGCTGGTAAGGGTACTAACGCAAACCCTGTTACTTCGGGCATTTATCAGTTGGAAGGTAATGGGTATGTTATGAACGGAGAACTCAACACGAACGACAATGCGTTGAACCTTCGCTTTGCCATCTATTCCACTCCCAATAATGCCATCGTTTATCTTGACCATGTGAAGGCCAATGCGGCAGCAACGATTACAGCCGAGAAAGGCGGAATGCTTGCTATCTCAACCGATGAGTTCATGAAACTCGCGCGTACATTATATTATAAAAAGGGCGAAAAGATAGCTCACCGACAACTCGATGGCTCGGCCTTTTCCACTTTTGAGAGCGAGTGGGTAAACATTGACAATGAACTGGGTGTTATTTCTGTTGGCAACGGTAAAAAGATAGCTTTTGGTGACCGTGGGGCAAACAACTCTATTTATACATCCAAGCTTTACCCTATGTATGGAAACGCTTCTCGTTCAGTCAAGAGCGGAGAGGTTGTCGATGTGCGCAATTTGGTTTATTACAGCAATATAAATGCAGAAAAGACTCAAGAAATGGCAAGCCGTCTTGTGTCGCTGAAGGAATTTTTGCCAGAAGGTTGGAATGGAGCCATTGCTCCTGATGAGAACTGTGCATATTTTATCGCCAGCAATTTCAGAGGTGAAAATGTGGCAGTATTGAAGGGTATACAGTATGACGGATGGGCACCTGTATTTTATCAGCCGACAACGATTGCAGACAATGCGTCGGAAGTGACATTTACTGCGCATCAGAATAATTCTATAGCATTGCCAATCAGCGTGATGCTGAAAGGTAATGGTGTTGTTGCGCAGTTGATAGACAATTCATCGGCTTACATCACAGCATCTGCTCAGACGTCGGTGGCGGTAAGCATAGCTGCAGCAGGAGAATGCATGCCTGTATGTAAAGATGATATTGTTATTAAGAAAAATGAAACGGTGAAAGTTTATCTGAATGAAGAAGGGGAGGTATGCGTTGAGAACGCGTCCTTTCCCTCCGTTGAGATAAAAGATTATACAAGTCGCATTGTCAATCCTTCATTCGAGGGAAATTCAACTTACGGATGGTCTGGTGCCCCTGTGGCAAACTACGATTGTGCAGAGAAGTATAATACCAATTTTAATGTGTATCAGACGATAGAAAATCTCCCGCAAGGTCGCTATCTTCTTGCTTGTCAAGGATTTTATCGTTCAGGTTCTACTGAAAATGCGGCACTTGCGCATAAAAATGGGAAGGAGAAACTTCATGCCATTATTTATGCCAATGATTCAACGGCAACGCTTCGTTCAATTGTGGAAGAGGCAGGGAAAAAAGGTACTATCGGGGTGGTAGCCGGAGATTACGGATATGTTCCTAACACTATGGAGCAGACCAGCGCCTATTTTCGTGCAGGACTCTATCCCAATTCGCTGCTCTGTACTGTCGGAGCAGATGGAAGACTGAAAATAGGTATCAAGAAAACGGCAACTATTGATAAGGATTGGACAATCTTTGACAATTTTACGTTAACTTATTTGGGTGAATATGACACACCTAACGACATACAAGCTTTTCGCCCTTATGTTTCGTCGAATGACGTTTATACATTGCAAGGTGTTAAATTAGAAATGGTAAATATCCATAGCAAAAGTATCTATATAGTTGATGGTAAAAAGGTGATGCTGAAATAGATGCCTTGTTAAGAATATCGTATAAAAAGCGAATCGGCTATTCCATCCGGGACGGCCGATTCGCTTTTCATGTGGTAAAAGTTTGCGTTTATCCGTAGATAATCTTTCCTGTTTCCTGATCTGTGTTCTCCTCGATGAATGACTTGTTATACTGAGTCATGCCTCGGAGTGACATACCCATATTAGAGAATCCGCCATCGTGGAAAAGTGTCTGCATAGTCACCTTCTTTGTCAAGTCAGAGAACATCACTACGCAGTAGTCTGCACATTCGTCTGCGCTTGCATTGCCCAGTGGAGACATACGGTCTGAGAAGTCGTAGAGACCGTCGAATCCCTTGATGCCTCCACCCGCAGTTGTGTAGGTTGGTGACTGGCTGATGGTGTTGACGCGAACACCCTTCTCACGTCCGTAGATATAGCCGAATGAACGTGCAATAGACTCAAGCAGTGACTTCGCATCTGCCATGTCGTTATAACCAAAGAAAGTGCGGTGGCTTGCCACATAAGTGAGCGCAAGCACGCTTGCATTCTCGTTCAATGCATCCTGTTTCTTAGCTACCTGAAGCATTTTGTGGAACGAGATAGCTGAAATATCAAGTGTTTTATCCAAAAGGCTATAGTCGAGGTCGTCGTATGTGCGCTTCTTTCTCATGTTTGCGCTCATAGCGCAAGAATGAAGAACGAAATCTATTTTTCCGCCCAGAGCTTTCTGAGATTCGGCAAAAAGCATTTCAAGGTCTTCTACGCTAGTTGCGTCAGCAGCAATTACTGTTGCGTTTGTCTTTTCTGCAAGTTCTGCAATTGTACCCATGCGACATGCGACAGCGGTATTAGTCAGCACAATTTGTGCGCCCTCTTCCACTGCACGCTCAGCCACCTTCCAAGCGATAGACTGGTCGTTCAGTGCACCAAAAATGATTCCTCTTTTACCTTTAAGCAAATTGTAAGCCATAATTTTACGATTTTGAGGTTTTACGGTTTTGATGCTTTACAGTTCTGCGGTATAATAACCGTACAACCATATAGCCATGCAACCGTATAACCGTTTTTAATTGTTGTCCTTATAAATCGGGTGCAAAGGTACGAATAAGCGAGCACAAAAGAAAGAGATTTCCCCTATTTCTTTCTTTTGTCGAGCGAAAGTACCTTCGGCGGAGCCAGAGTACGAATAAGCGAGCACAAAAGAAAGAGATTTCCCCTATTTCTCACTTTTTCGTGGGTAAACGAAAAAAAAGTTCTAAAATCTTTTGCCAGTTTCCTGAAAAGCACTACCTTTGCACTCGCATTCGGGAATGACCCCTATGTGATGGCGAGGTAGCTCAGCCGGTTAGAGCGTCGGATTCATAATCCGGAGGTCGAGGGTTCGAGCCCCTCCCTCGCTACAGCAAGCATCTGCGGATTCCGTGGATGCTTTTTTTTGTCGCTTTACACTTTTGCAATTTAGACTTCATGACCATAGCGGGAATGGATGGAACAGAGAGGTCTGATATATAGGCCGACTCTGTTTTGTTGCCTTGCAAGGGAAAGTGGTTGTTTCCGGTGGCTGAACCCATTGCAGTACAGAACATCGGGTGTTCTGAGATTTTGCGTCCTTCCTGCTGATGTGGTGTGTTTCCCAGATGAATTTATTTGTACTTTATTTCAAATCCGCGTTATTTGATTCTTCATGCCTGTTGGGTATCTCTATAACGGTACTCGGGTACGATAATACCCCTCGGAGCAATAGATGTCCGAGGGGTATTGAGTTTGCAAGACGTAGATTCTTGCGGTTATTTAGCAAGTCTTGTTTTATTTGACGAATACTTTGACAGCTGTTCCGTCGGCTTTTTTGATGATGTTGAAGCCTGGCTGGAGCGTATTTTGACGGATGCCGGCGGTGTTGTAAATACCTATGATAGCACCATCTGTTTCTGTGTTGACATTGTTAATGCTATTAGGCTTTTCAACAGTGTTGATGCGGCATTCCAGCAGCAAGAACTCTTGGAAACCTCCGCCAGAGGTCATGTTGACGAAACGGATGGTGTAGTTGCCTGCTTTGGTGATTTCGAACGGCATTTCATAACGCTTAGCCGTGCTGATGTTTGCCGCCGTGTTTCCGTTGGCATTAGGAGAAGCCAGATAGCTGCTTGATTCTTCAACGACGGTTCCGTTGGCATTGAGAATCTGCGCCTTGTAGCGTGGCGAACCCTTCCATGCAGCCATGGCGAAAGTGAGCTTGTATGAGCCCGCATCGAGCTTGAGCGGGTAAGATGCTTGCTTGCCATATTCGGCATTGGTGTTGCGCCAGTAGAGTCCTTTGCCCTGATAGCCTGTGAAGCCAGAGAAGACACGAGCGCCTGATCCGTAGCTATTAGGATACTGGTGCACATCGTTGTTCTCCTGTGTAGCGCGCCATCCTTCAGGCATAGTGCCTTGCAGCACATCGTCGTAGTTGAGGGTATACACAGCGCTGTTGTCGATGAAGACAGGCTGGATGGTGACATTGTCGTCAAACATGGCGAAGGTAATCTCTGTGGCAGCTGGGTCTTCTACAGGGATGGTCTTTCCTGCTGTGTAATAGACAGAGTTGATGACGCGCAGTTCCTTCAGCAGACAGCCGGAGTTAGGCGTGATGGTCAGCTTCACGGTCTGCTCAGCCTCAGCCTCTGTCACGTCGGCGGTAACAGAACCGTTTTCAGCGTCGAGCACAGTGACAGCATACTTCATTGGAGTCGCATCCACCGGCGAGTAGATGATTTGGTCGATATACATGCCAACACCGCCCATGTTGGTGAGGATGAGAGTGTTGTTTCCTTCCTTCATTGTCGCGGTAATCTTAGCCATATGCCAGTCGTTGAGTTTCACCTTCTCAAATTGCATGAGCGATGACTTGCCGTTGACGGAGGCTCTCATCTGTCCCTTTTTGGTCGAGTTGCAGTAGCGTACGTAAATGTTGTATTCGCCCGCTTTCTTCAGTTTGAGCTGGTGGCGGAGAGCTGCTGCCGAGTTGGTGCCGAGGTCGACATAGCCCATTCCGGCAAAGTCGTCCACATCCTGTGCCCACCATCCGGAGTGTGTGAGTGCCACGCTCTTCACGCTCTTGCGGTCCATGTTTTCTGCTTCGATGATGATAGGGCCGGCAAAATCTTCGGGCTGCTTTGGCAGGTCTGCCGTCAGTGGCGTGCTGTCTGCCAGGTCTGTGCTGCGTTCAGTGGCAGCGCCAGCGCAGTTGATGGTTACGTCGAGTGCTCCCATGTGCTTCACGTTGAGGGTGAAGGTACCGGTCTCAGCATCCCACTCCTTAGTGGTGCTGCAAGTCGCTAAGGTGCGCTTGGTCACTTTGAAAGTTGGCTCTGCTGTTGCACCCACAATCACAATCTTGTCGAGCACCATGTTGGTGGTATCGTTGCGGTAGTTGTTCAGGTAGAAGTCGATGTGGTCGCTGTATTCGCGGATGATACCGCTGCTCAGCTTGCCCCATGTGAGGTCGAGTCGCTCGCAGGTGTTGTAGAGGAGCGGAATCTGCGCAGATGCAGTCTTCTTCTCATTCATGTAGGTGTATGGAGTGTAAGTCACCAGCTGGTTCTTGTATCTGTTCACATACAGGTCGCCGGTGCTCACCTCAGGGTATTGGGCGTTGAAGTCAGCCACCTTCTTGGTCTGTGAACCCCAGCGAGTGGTGTAGTTAGACTTTTTCACCTGCACAGGGATGCTCTTTGCAGCCTCGTCATAAAGTCCTGTCACCATCGGGATGGCGCCGTAGCGTCCTGTAGATTTGAAGTAGCACAGGTTGTTGTACCACTGTCCGTAGTTCCACTGCGACTCCTTCTTCTGGTTGAAGGGGTCAGTCTGCAGGTAGAGCCCGTTGTAGAGGTCGTCCCATGCTGTATAATCATCGGTCTTGTCGTTGATGACCACAATCTTAGTCTTTTCCACCACTTCCTCGCGAGTAGGGATGTACATGGTTCCGTCAATAATCTTGCGCCACATGTCGAGCCAGATGCCGCGGAAATTAGGGAACGTGCCCCAGTTGCGTCGCGTGTATCCGTCCACGTTGCTGTCGTTCAGTCCCTGGAAACATTCTCCGCTCCAGATGAGCTCAGGTCCGTCCCACACAGCGCCGCCGTTCACGCAAGTCTGCTCCATCACCGTTCCGATGCCCGCGCTGCCAGGGTACTTTCTGCCGTGGTTCTCGCCAAAGAATTTGTTCAGCGCATCGTTCCATCCGCAGTTGTCGTAGCGCACACCGTAGTTCTTGGTCAATCCTGAGATGAATGGTCCCCAGCAGACACTCTCGTTGTTGTAGTAGCAGCCAGCGTGTGTATATTTGTAGAGGAACAGGATGGCCTCGGGATACTTCTGGCAAGCAGCCATGAATTCCTTGTTGCGCTTCAGCTCGGCAATCGGGTTCGTGTTCATGTGATAGACACCTCCGCACCAGCTCACAGTCAGGAAACCTCCGTACTTGTGCGACATCTCCACCAGCTTGGCAAAAAGCGCCCAGCGTGTGCTCGTTGTGCTGGAACTCTTGTTGCCAGCCACGTCGAAGCCCCAGAACTGCTCGGCATAGTTCCATCCCAAGAAGTTAGGGTAGTTCTTGAAGAAAAACTCAAATGTCTCCAGGTCGCTATCCTGAATGTGGGTATGTCCGCCGCTGGCAGGCTGGCAGGTGAACCACATGTTGTTAGCCTGGCACACAGAAGCCCATGATTTGTAGGTACGCACAGCATAGCGAGGCATGCGGTACATCTCTGTACTCTCGTCAAACTGACAAGAGAGCGAAAGGTTCATGCAGACGTATGGCTTGATGTCGTCAGGAATCAGGTCGATAATCTTCTGCGGGTCAGCACTGTTCCACACGTCGATGTGGATGAGCCAAAGCGGATGCTTCGAGTCGATGGGTCGGCGCTCCTGAGCCGACATGGTTGCTGCAGCCATCAGCAGGATGAGGGCCAGCATCATTTTTGTAAAGACAGATCTCATATAGTTAATTGTTTTTAGGTTATCGTGTTGCAAAGATAAGGAATTTTCTGCCAACAAAGATTCTTCTATGTTTCCAAAAGTTGTCGGGATGTTACATGGAACTCTGAAAATCCAGAAATTATGACATATTCCTGCTTGCTCGCCACCTGTAAGCAGCCAAAGAGGGCAATGAAGCCAATCTTTTCTGAAAACATCAAGAATATTGTCAAGTCGCGAAGATAAAATGAATTCGCCCAGCTCCGTGTCACTACAAGGGCATTTAATCATTTCGTACTCGATGCGCGTTCCGATGATGCAAAGTTACGCATAAAGACCCCCTGCTTGCAAGCATTTCAGCGCGAAAAGCGAGGGGTGTCGCCACAATGCCCCCAAAGTTGGCGAATATTCGCCAGCCCACCCCCGACTCCCTGGCGACACATTCCGCGCCAATTTCAACCCACACAGCGGAACAGCCCGATACGCAAAGAAAGCCCATATCCATATCACACCATCCAATCCCCTGCATCCCGACCATCATTTTTTCATTTTTTCATTTTTTCATTTTTTAATTTTCTCATTTTTCATGGGGGACATATATAAGGGGGTAGGTTAAGTTTTATTTATATATATAATATATAATATAAAATATATAATATATA
>CAJGCU010000035.1 GCA_904501945.1 uncultured Bacteroidaceae bacterium | reverse complement strand
TTTCTTATACCAATGGTTAATTCACCATTACTGCCGACTTCGCATTCTACAGTGTTTTCGTAATAGCCTGCTTCAAACCAATAATAGGCAGACTCCATAGTGTTGGGGATGTAAAGAGGGGTGGATTCCCAATGTCTAACTTGGCTAATTCCTCCGCCCAAAGATTCTTCCAAAGCCGCAGATGATGATGGTAAGATCGGTGTTGTAAATTCCCCTTCTGATGTATGAGCATATAAAATTGCGTGTTGGTTTCCGCTATAATTGCCAGAAGAATATAAGTCGTAGTCGTTGTCTGCACCTCCCATGCGATAGAAAGCGTTTAGGCTGATACGATACTTTCCTGCTTTCAGACCTTTGATGTTTTGATAGGTGTCATAATTTTTTTCGTAATGTTCAGCGTTTTCTTTGGGATTGTATGCTCCAAAAGAAGTTCCTTCCCATCCTGTTGAAATGTCGTCATTATCAAATCGAGGATTGATGATGTAACTATCTGTCATGTTAACCCATCCGTTCTGTGCAGGAACCGATAATGCAGATAATGCAAAAAGTGCAGTTAATGTGATTTTCTTCATATTTATTTAGGTTTTTAGTTTCAGTATGTTGTTTTTAATTTTTGTATTGTGGCTTTTTCCAGAAGTTGAAACCAACAATGTATTTTAGTGTTCCGTATGTATTTGTTAAACCAAATTTGTTTTTTCTGTAGGCATAAGTGTGGGCTTCAAAAATAAGTCCGCTGAATAATTTCGTGTTATTCCAAAACAAGGATAATCTAAAATTCAGGTCTGTAGAGATGTTGTTGAGGATGGAATGCTTTTCTTCTGTCGTTTCTGTAATATTTGAACGGCGGTAGCCTACGCTAGGAATCAACGATGTGGCTAAAAATACATTGCGTCCTAGAACCCAATTGTAGTTATATCCTATGCTGATATTGTAATCATGATAATTGACATGACTGAAGAGCAAGGTTGAATCGATGTCTTCTTTCAAATGTTCTGGTAGAGCTTCTTTGTCGAAACTGATTCTTTGGTGGTTCAGTTGAAATCCTAAACTCCAACTTCCGCTGCTCTTTCTTTGTACAGCATTGGCTCCAAAAGCTGCTGGCCACGAGAATTTCTTGTTGTTGAAGAAATACATGGCACTTATTCCTCTGCATCGTGAGTCTAATCCTCTGAATGTTCGGTCTTTGCCTTCCAAATTGACTCCACTGATACTTCGAATCTCTGCTCCTTTGCCAGAATTAAATGTATAATATTCAGCAAAAATCTTAGCTGTATGTAGAACGATAGATTGCCTCATGGATGTACCGTTGGTTTTTCCCGCCGGGATTCCAAGGTCGTTGAGATTCCACACTACACCATATCCTAAAATGCTGTAGTATAAATAGCCTCCTAAAATGGCAGACGGGTCGGATTCTATAATCATTCTGTTTCCCGTTTCTGACGATCTCATTGAATAATAGTCATGCCAGTAGGAGAGTTCTGCTTGTGCTGTCAGCTGATATTTCTGTGGTGTAACATAATTTGTATCGCAACCCATGAAAAAGTTCGTGACGCCATTGAATGCTTTTGTCAAGAACGATTTCTTTTTTGTATATAGAGAGTCAGGCTGATTATTAGGAACAGGGTAGTCGCTGTTGGAAGTATTTGAAATATTTGAGTCATCATACGCACATCCAGCCGTCCATGTAAAGACGGCTATGAGGAGTGCAAGAATATATTTTTTTTGTATGTGACTCATCGTGTCGTTATTTTCTGTTGTGTAACTTGATTAAATCTTTCCCAATATTCTGTCCATCACCCAATTCGTGGCTGTTGCGCTGAGGGAGTCGCAGTCGCAGATGTCTTTTCCTTGAAGGTGTCTTACCACTTTTTCTATCATTCCCATTTGTACATGGGGAGGATTTTCTACGATGATTTTTTCTTGTCCTTTTTCTGTGTCGAGCACAATGGGCTCGTAATCAAAGACGGAAAAGACGATTTTCCCTTTTGTTCCTACGATGGAAATGCGATCTCTTCGCGCTGACTCGTGAGCTACGAAACACCATGATGCACTACCCGAAAGCCCGTTGCTGAAACGGAAGCAGGCATTGAATGTGTCTTCCACTTTGTAGAGTCCTGCCATGTTTTGGCAAAAACCTTCTGCTTCGATAATAGGTCCAAAGAGGTATTGCAGGAAATCAATCTGATGGGCAGCAAGGTCGTAAAAGTATCCGCCTCCACCAGCTACTTCTGGCTGAAGCCTCCATGGCAGTTCTTTTCCGCTCTGATAGTCTAATTCTCTGGGTGGAACGGCAAATCGTATTTGTACGGTGAGAACCTTTCCTATGGCATTGTTTTTCACGATGTTCTGTACCTTTTCGAAATAAGGCAGATACCTGCGGTAAAATGCCACGAAGCATGGTATCCCTGTCAGTTTGCTGATGCGGTTCACTCGCAGGCAGTCGAGATAGCTTGCAGCTAAAGGCTTTTCGATATATGCCGGTTTTCCTGCTTTCATTGCCATGATGGCAAAGGTTGCATGCGATGATGGTGGCGTTGCGATGTAAACGGCATTTACTTCAGGGTCGCTGACGAGCGATTGGGCATCCGAATAGTATTTCTTTATGCCATGACGTAAAGCGTATGATTTTGCTTTCTCTTCGTCGCGACTCATCACGGCAACAACGCTGCTGCCTTCAATCTTTCCAAAGGCAGGGCCGCTTTTCTTCTCGGTCACTTCTCCGCAGCCGATGAATCCCCATTTTACGTCTTTTAAATGTTCCATCATTGTTTTGTGATAAATGCACGCATTAAAATTGCAAATATATGTAATTACAATGAATTTGAAAAGTAAAATGGGAGAAAAACTGCTGTTGGAGTGCTATATTGGCCCGTTTGAATGGTGGTTGTACCTTTTTATGTGCTTTTTTCTAAAAAAAGTTCAGGGATTAGTGTCAGTATGATAGCCTGTTCTGTATACAAAAGATGGACGTTTTGATAGAAAAAAAACTCATGCAAAAGTTGCGGATACACCATCTTTACGATAAGCCCTACACCGTAATCTCGATGAGCCCTACACCGTAATCTCGATATGCCTTAGAACGGATGGACGATATGCCAACGTCGTTTGGGGATGTCATTCTTGTGTGTCCAAAAGAAGAACGAGATGTTTTTCTGTTACTGTTATAGGAGCCCGATTTTTAGAGGGTAATTCTGTGTTGTTTCTCTAGAGAAAAAGATGAAAAAATGGCATTTTGTTTGTGGATGATGGAATTTCGAGGTTTAAAGAGCGTTTTTTTAACTTTTCACTTTTGTTTCAGCACTATTATCCTTATCTTTGTAAGTTATTTGTTAAAAGATTTTCATTTTTTTATGGCTCGTAATAAAAAGAAGCAGTTACCCTTGCTGGACAAGGTGACAATCTTGGCGTGTGCTGCTGAGGGAAAGGCTTTAGCTCGCATAGATGATAAAGTTGTTTTTGTTCCCTTTGTTGTGCCTGGCGATGTGGTGGATTTGCAAGTGAAAAAGAAAAAGAGTTCCTATATGGAGGCTGTTGCTGTAAAACTGCATGAGGCATCACCTTTGCGCACACAGCCGGTTTGTTCTCATTATGGCGTTTGTGGAGGGTGCAAATGGCAGTGCTTGAAGTATGAAGAGCAGCTGAAAGCAAAGCAGCAGCAAGTTTATGACAACTTAAGCCGTATAGGAAAGATTGAACTTCCAGAGTTTCTTCCTATTTTAGGAAGCAAACAAATCTATGGCTATCGTAACAAACTGGAATTTGGCTTTTCCAATAAGAGATGGCTCACAGAAGATGAGGTACGTCAAGATGTGAAATACGACGTGATGGATGCTGTTGGCTTTCACATCACAGGAGCTTTCGATAAAATATTAGACATTGAAGAATGTCATCTGATGGATAATGTGAATAACCTCATACGCAACGAAATTCGCAGATACGCATTGGAACATGGACTTGAGTTTTATGACTTGCGTCAAAATCGAGGTTTGTTGCGTTCGTTGATGATTCGTACAAGTAATACGGGCGAATTAATGTTCCTTGTGCAGTTCCGTATTGAGACTCCTGAGGAACAATTGAAGGCCGATAATTTGATGCAGCATTTAGCTGAAACCTTTCCTCAAATAACTTCGCTCTTATACGTTGATAATCATAAGGCTAATGATACGTTTGCTGACCAAGAGATTCATGTGGTAAAAGGCAAGGATTACATCTATGAGCAGATGGAAGATTTGCGTTTCAAGGTAGGTCCAAAATCGTTCTATCAGACCAATACCGATCAGGCATATGAACTGTATAAAGTGGCTCGTTCTTTTGCTGACTTAAAGGGTGACGAATTGGTTTATGACTTATATACAGGAACGGGTACTATTGCAAATTTTGTAGCAAAACGGGCGAAGAAAGTAATAGGTATAGAATATGTGCCAGAAGCCATAGAGGACGCAAAAGTGAATTCAGAAATCAATGGCATTGATAATACTTTGTTTTATGCCGGCGACATGAAAGATATTCTTAATAGAGAATTTATCGAAGAGCATGGAAGGCCAGATGTTATCATCACAGACCCTCCTCGTGCCGGAATGCATCAAGACGTAATCGATGCAATACTTTTTGCCGCACCTCAAAAAATTGTCTATGTAAGCTGTAATCCTGCTACGCAAGCACGTGATTTGCAATTGCTTGATTCTGATTATAAGGTGGCGAAAGTTCAGCCTGTAGATATGTTCCCGCATACGCAGCATGTAGAAAATGTTGTGCTGCTGGAGAAGCGATAGTGATAGGGCATGGAGTTAAGAATTTTTTAATATAATAATGGGATGTCGTCATTTTTTGATAGAAAAGTAGCCAATACTTATACCAATTATCCAGTAAAGGAAAGTGCTGAATTGATGCAGTTTCTGATGAATAGTATATCAGGTATTTCACGTACGCGGGCAAAGGAACTGCTAAGTCAGCGCATGGTTTATGTCAACAAAGAGATAATTACTCAGTACAACTATCCGTTGAAGCCTGGACAGCTTGTTCAGATAGCCAAAAATCGCCATAAGCGTGGCCTAAACAGCAAGTGGGTGAGAATAGTTTATGAAGATGCATTTCTTCTTGTCGTCGAGAAAAAAGAAGGAATATTGACCAATATACAGCCAGGCAAGCGGCAAGAAACGGTGAAGTCTATTCTTGATGAGTATGTTAAACGTCAGAATCGTTCATTTTCTGTTTGTACCGTTCATCGTCTTGATAGGGGTACTTCAGGATTGCTGGTTTTTGCAAAGCGTCGTGATATCCAGAAGAAATTTATGGATTATTGGCAAGAAATCGTAAAAGATCGTCGATATGTAGCGGTTGTACAAGGTGATATGGAGAAAGATTATGGAACAGTAAGTTCTTGGCTTTCAGAAAACAGAATGTTTGTCACTTATTCAAGTCCTGTTGATAATGGGGGAAAGCTTGCCATTACGAACTATCGTACATTGAAACGCAAGAATGGTTATTCTCTTGTGGAATTGACGCTTGATACAGGACGGAAAAATCAGATACGTGTACATATGCAGGATCTTCAACATCCAGTTGTTGGCGATTACAAATATGGTAGTACGCTTGAAGCTTATGGCGACCGGGCAGATGCGGTTGGACGCATATGCCTGCATGCCTATTGTCTTGCTTTTCATCATCCTGTGACGGGAGAATTCCTGAAATTTACCACTCCTTATCCATCTGCTTTTACAGAATTGATAAAGTGATGAGCTATGGCTTAAAATAAACACAAACTCAAAAAAAATATGATAAAAAGAATTTTATACACGCTGGCATTTGTTCTTGCAGGATTCCCTGTTTGTGCCCAGCAGAATGAAGAAGCAACATCCATACTTGCTTATCTTCAGCGAGCAATGCATTTTAACAAAGTCGTTCCTCAGGAGAAAGTGTATCTTCATTTCGATAATACAGGTTATTTTGAGAATGAGACAATGTGGTTTAAGGCGTATGTGACTCGTACCGACAATGGTAAGCCCAGCAATCTGAGTAAGGTTCTTTATGTTGAATTGTTGAATCCTAGCGGTGACATCATCCGTACCAATAAGTATCCCATTGATTCTCTTGGCTTGGCTTATGGTGACATGAAGATGGACTCTCTTCTTGGTTCTGGCTTCTATGAAGTTCGTGCCTATACTCGATACATGACCAATTGGGGAGTTAATGCTGTCTTTTCCCGTGTCTTTCCTGTGTTTAAAAAGCCTGCAGAAGAAGGTGATTATACGGATTTGGCCATTCAGACGCGTCTCTATAAGCAGCGTGACCCTAATAATCGTGACCGTGAAGATTCTCTTTACCAAAAAGCGATTGATGAAGGAATCTATGGTAACTCTCTTGCAACGGATATCAGTGTGCAGTTCTATCCAGAAGGCGGTAGATTGGTCAAAGGTAAAAAAAGCCGTATTGCTATGCTTGCTGTTGATGACAATGGCAGACCTTTTTCATCCGAAGGGGTTATTGTCAATGCACAAAATGATGTGCTTGCTACTGTGAAGACAGACACGCTTGGCAGGGGAGTATTTGAGCTTACACCTGATGGAAATCCCCTCACTCTTCAGATGAAGAATTTGAAAGAAAAAACTCAGACCTTCCCTCTTCCAGAGATTTCTGCAGAAGGATGTGTCCTCACTCTTGATGCTGTCAGTGACAATATGCTTGCCACCCTTCAGTTCAGTAACTCGTTGTGTGGTAAATTGATAGGCTATGCTGTCATGCACAATGGCAATATTACCTATTGTGATACGACCGTTGCTGTACCTCTTGTTGAGATTGAGCTTGATCGTGCCCAGCAAAAGGAAGGCGTTAGCCAATTTACGGTCTTTGATAGCAATGGACGTATTCTTGCAGAACGCCTGTTTTTTATCATACCAGAATCTTCACAGGCAGATAGCATTCGTCTGACTGCTCTCACAAATAGCCTAAAGCCTTGTGGTAAAGTTGAGATTCAACTTCAGGCACAGCCCAATTCTTCACTTTCGTTTTCAGCCATTGATGCTGGTACTATGACAAATGGAAAGCAGGGTAACATGAAGACATGGATGCTTCTTAGTTCTGAAGTGCGTGGTTATATCCATCATGTTGATTACTATTTTGAATCAGATGATGAAGAACATCGCCGTGCGGCCGACCTGTTGCTTATGACTCAAGGCTGGAGACGTTATGATTGGAATATTATGGCAGGACGAGATGGTTTCCAGAAAGTACAGCCAATCGAAGATCAGTTTTATGTGTTTGGAAAACTCAATGCCTATCGTAAGCGTAATCCTGTTAACGACGTACAAATGGATGTTTATTTGTATAATCAGAATGGTGAAAGCCTGAAAGGTGAAACTATTACAGACTCGCTTGGCAATTACGCCTTTGCCCTCCCGTTTGTTGATGGCGAGTGGAATATGCAGATATTTACTCGTATAGAAGATAAACGAAAGACTTTCCGCGTGGGTATTGACCGCCAGTTCTCCCCAACACCACGCTATATCACACCTCTTGAGTCGGATATTCTTCCTCCAATGTCTTCCAACCTGTTTGTCCATTCTGCTGCGGATAATTCAGTGGAAGAAGAATTTGTTCCCATCACGAAGAAAAACCATGTTTTGCAAAACGTGACTGTAAGTGCCAAGAAGAAGTATTTCACAAACGATGACTGGAAATACAAGAACGAATCGTGGGGACGTGAGCATGCCGCAATCTTTTATGACATAGACCGCGAATTGGATAATATTCGTGACCTGGGCGAAGAAGACCCGTCTATATTTGAATTTCTGTGTAAGAAAAATGCAATGTTCGATAACCCAGAATGTAAAGATTTGCCTTCTCCTCCCAATGATGAAACAGGCATGTGGTCAGGACGCCTTGCTTATGGAGGCCGGCCTATTAAATGGATTGTTGATAATGGCGAAACCTCTGTAAAAGGTAGTGTTTCAAATATTAAGATACTTCTTGGTACAGAATTAGACACAGTAGCATTGGAAAGTGATGAAATGTTCGCTGCGATTACAGGTGCTGGTGGTGCTTCAGGACATGAAAGCTTCCCTTACTGGATGGATGAAATCAAAAGTGCTTATATTGTACCTAATAGTCCTAAAGAACTCGAGGGAGCAGTGCGTATCTATCTTTACACTCATAAGAAATTTACCACAGAGAGTCAGAAAGGACTGAGACGTACTTATTTCCAGGGATTCAATGCCCCTTCCACTTTCCAGATGGAAGATTATAGCATTCTGCCACCTATGGCCGACTTCCGTCGTACTATTTATTGGAATCCAAACGTAACAACAGATGCTAGTGGAAAGGCAAAAGTGGAATTTTACAATAATTCTACTTGCCAGGAAATGTATATCAGTACTGAAGGCATCACTCCACAAGGAGATGTACAAGTAAATGATTGATTTTTCTTTTTTGTGCTCCAGTAAAATGATTAGTCAATAAAATTTATTGGTATCCAATAAAACTTGTTTTGAAATAATAAAAATTAGGGTTGATTCTCTCAATTGGAATCAGCCCTTTATGGTTATTTCTTTTGTCTGTTGCCAATTATCAATTCTATCATGCAGGTGCACTGGACTTTGAGAATGAAATCAACAAACTGTTGTGGTAAAACCTTTCCAAACATCCACGACACTTGTCAGACATAGACACTTCAGCATAAAGGAACAGAGCAGAAATGCACTGCGCTTTTTTTTCTGTTTCGTGCAGTTTCCCATATAGATGCTTACTGTATTCATGGCATTTTAAAAACCGTGTCTGCAAGTTTTCGCACATGGTGTCTTAAATGTTATGAACAACGTGAGTCCGATAGATGAAGTTGCGTAATCTTTAATGTCTGGCTAAAGGCTGAAGAAACCCATACTCACAATAATCCCTATCTCTTTCAACTATCCTCAAAATTCATCCCATTTTCAGCTCCGCTTACAACCTCAAAAGGGTGAGAGTCTTACCCCTTTTGAGGCAAATGTGTCATGAAGATGAAAGAGCGCTAAACCCCATAAGAATTAAAGACAGAATCTGATTGAGGCCTCTTTTTATGCACATTTCTGTCTGTATAGGACTCAATAAAACATATTTAACGAAAGAGACGGGGCAGCACCAATTGGCACTGCCCCGTCTCTTTCGTTAAATATGTTTTAGCTATTTTATTTGGTAGCTTTGTAGTATTTCTTGTAATTAGCAGCGAGTTTTGGCTGCTGTGTGTTGTTGTAAAGCACATAAAGAGATTCTCCCCATAGTTCAGGATCGTTAGGATTAGCTGCTTCTATTTGTTTGAAGAGTTTGATGGCTTCTTCCATGTCTGGCTTTTTAGATCCGTTAGCTTGTGCTTTCATCCATGCAGAACGTGCTGCCATGAGGAGGCATTTGGGTTCATCTGGATATTTTTCGTTTCCTGTGAGAAATATATTCTTTGCTGTATCATAATCCTTTGCTTCGAATGCGATCTGTCCTTCCATTAGATAGGCATTGACAGTATTGTCATTATCTGCATATTCAGTTTTCATGATTTCTGCAGTCTTCTTAAATCCTTCAACGTCACCTCCTTCGAATTGGTTCTGCATGAGGATGGTTACGAAATTCGCACGTAAATCTTTCTGCTCAGCATCATCTTTGAGAGCTTCGATACCTGCTTGCAGATATTTATTTTGCTTAGCCTTATCTGTTTCGCGGTAGTAGTTGGAAAGAGATTGGTATGCAATACCTTTGAAATTAGAATCAAAAAGTTCCTCGTATGAACTAACGATTTTTTCTTCAGGAGTTCCTTTAATGTCAAGGTAAGCCTGTGCGCGGAATGCTTTTGCATAAGTTTTCCAACCTGCAAGTTCTTGATGTGTAAAGTCTTTCATCAAGCCAGACTTGTCCATAGCAGCGATGAACTGCTCAGCATACAGAACACCAAGTTTTAGTTCGTCCTGCTTGTCGCTGTTGGAATAGTTCTGTGCTGCTTGGAGGAGAGGCACAGCTGCATTGACACCTCTTGTCTGGTATGTCTTATGCTCTTTTACTTTTTCTTCTGGCTTTACTTTTGTATCGAGTGCAAGCAGGGAGTCATATTTGATGCAGTAGTTGAGGAGTTTAGAAGAGCAATCGATGTATTTTTTCTTAATCTCTTCATTGTCTGGGTCTGCTTTGGACTCATTTTCTATTTTTGTAAAGTACTGAATCTGAATGTCTGTAGCGAGTTTCCATGCTTGTGGGTTGTCTTTGGTGTACTCGCTTTCCGTAATTGTCTGAACGAGAGGAAGGGCTGTCTCGAGTTTGTCGAAGTTGGTCTCCTTACGGCCGTACTGTGGATTAGGGATAGACATCTCGTAGATGTTTCTTACTTCTTTCAATGTTTTTTCAGCTGCTTTCTTTGCTGCTTTTTGTGCCTTTAAGGCTGCCTTGTCCTGTGCGTTAGCTGTTGTGAGTAGGAAAAGGCCTACCATAATCAAAACTAATTTCTTCATTGTTGAAACGGTTTTAATAGGTTTGTAAATAGGGTTTGTTTATTCTTGTGTATTGATTGTTTCTGGAGTTTCTGACACGTCATTATCAGACAGTTCGGAATCATCTGTATGTTCAACTACGCAGACTGAACTGATGACATCGTTGCGTTTCTGAATGTCAATGAGCTTGACTCCCTGTGTATTGCGTGAAGACTTTTTGATGTCTTCGACAGCAAGACGAATGGTTACGCCACTTTTATTGATAATCATAATGTCTTCATCTTCCATCACTTTCTTGATGGCAACAAGCTTACCGGTCTTTTCGGTGATGTTGATAGTCTTGACTCCCTTGCCATTGCGGTTTGTAATACGATATTCACCGATAGTAGAACGTTTGCCGACTCCTTTTTCGGAAAGTACAAGGATTGTTGGCATGTCGGGATAAAGTGACTCGTCTGTTTGGTTTTCTTCGTTTTCTTCGTCGTATCCTTCTGGTTTAGTCAAGGCTATCATGCCTACAATCAGATCTTCAGGGTCGTCGTCCAGGCGCATAGCTTTTACACCAGTTGCTCCACGACCCATGTTGCGAACTGTGCTTTCGTTGAAACGGATGGCACGTCCGTTGCGGTTTGCAATCAGGATTTCGTCGTTTCCGCTAGTGAGGAGTACTTCTACGACTTCGTCGCCTTCATTCAGGCTGATGGCAATAATACCATTTGAACGGGGGCGTGAGTAGTTGACAAAAGCGGTCTTTTTGACGATGCCTTGACGTGTACAGAAAATGAGGTTATGTGAATCCACCCATTCTTGGTCGTTGATGTTCTCTATACAGATAAACGCTGTTACCTTGTCGTCTGAGTCTATGTTGAGAAGGTTTTGGATGGCACGTCCTTTGTCTGTGCGTGAACCTTCGGGAATGTTATATACTTTCATCCAGAAACAGCGTCCTTTCTGGGTGAAGAACATCATGGTGTTGTGAGTGTTGGCTGGGTAGATGAACTCGATGAAATCTTTGTCTCGTGCGCTTCCGCCTTTCACTCCAATGCCACCACGTGCCTGTGTGTGGAACTCTGTGAGTGTGGTACGCTTGATGTAGCCGAGATGGCTTACTGTAACAACAACTTCTTCCTTGGCGTAGAACTGTTCAGGATCAAAGTTTTCGCTTGCAGTGAGGTCGATTTCTGTCTTTCGCTTGTCTCCCCATTTGTCTTTCACTTCTTGCAATTCGTCTTTCATGACTTTCTTGCAAAGTTCTGGATCTGTGAGGATTTGATTCAAGTAATTTATCAATTGTTGCAATTCGTCAAATTCTGCATGCAGTTTGTCTTGTTCAAGTCCAGTGAGAGCACGCAGACGCATATTCACAATTTCGCGTGCCTGAATTTCATCAAGGCCGAATCGTACCATAAGGTTATCCATTGCCTCTTGAGGATTCTTTGCTGCGCGGATGATACGTACTACTTCGTCAATGTTATCGCTGGCAATGATAAGACCTTCAAGAATGTGTGAACGTTCCTCTGCTTTGCGCTTGTCAAACTTGGTGCGTCGAATTACTACATCATGTCGGTGGTTTACAAAGTATCTGATACAATCCTTGAGTGAGAGCTGCTTGGGACGTCTATCTGCAATGGCGATACAATTTACAGCAAAAGTGCTCTGCAAATCTGTCATCTTAAACAGTTTGTTGCGAACAACGTTTGCGTTAGCTTCTCGTTTGATATCTATCACGATGCGCATTCCTTCGCGGTCTGATTCATCGTTCACATTGCTGATTCCATCGATTTTCTTTTCACTCACAAGTTGTGCTATCTTCTTGATAAGCTCAGACTTGTTAACGTTATATGGAATCTCGCTTACGATAATCTTGTCATGGGTTCCCTCTGTTTCAATTTCTGTTTTTGAACGGATAACGATACGCCCTCGTCCTGTTTCGTATGCGTCTCGTATTCCATCTATACCGCAGATAATACCTCCTGTAGGGAAGTCTGGACCTTTGATATATTGCATCAATTCGACGCTTGTCAATTCTGGATTGTCAATGTATGCAATACATCCGTCAATCACTTCTGACATATTGTGTGTGGGGATGTTGGTAGCCATACCAACCGCAATACCTGTTGCTCCGTTGACCAGAAGATTGGGAATGCGTGTTGGAAGTACCGTTGGCTCTTTCTCAGAATTGTCGAAGTTATCCATCATGTCAACAGTCTCTTTCTCAATATCTTGCAACATTGCTTCTCCAATCTTGCTAAGGCGGGCTTCTGTATAACGCATAGCTGCTGCACCGTCACCATCTACAGAGCCGAAGTTTCCTTGTCCGTCAACAAGTGTGTAGCGCATAGCCCATGGCTGGGCCAGACGAACGAGCGAACCATATACTGATGAGTCGCCGTGTGGGTGCAAGTGGCCGAGTACATCACCGACAATACGCGCACATTTTACAGTGGGCTTGTCAGAAGTGTTGCCATGCTTGTCCATTGAGTAGAGGATGCGTCTGTGTACGGGTTTGAATCCGTCACGTACTTCTGGAAGGGCACGAGCTACAATTACCGACATGGAATAGTCGATGTAGCTCTTCTTCATCGTTTCGTTAATTTCAACTTTAATAATTCTGTCTAAATCTTCCATTATTTTATATGAGTAACATTTTTTGTGAATATACAATATATATTATAGTGTACAAAGTTAACAATTAAAGTTGGATGTAGAAAGTTTTAAGAACGAATTTAACCCTTCTTAAACTAAAAAACTTTAATTTCTGCGTTAAAATGGCTCAAAATCGATTTTGGGTTGTTTTTCGAGGGGTGGCCGATAGGATACAAAGATTTGATTACAGCGTGTCTTAGGGGTTGTTTCCGTGCGCTGCAACAATAAGCATATCTTCAGGATTGAAGTGTTTTTGAGCACATCTCATGATATCTTCAGGGGTGAGTTCTTGCGCTTTTTCTTGTTCCTGTTGTATGTTTTCTAATGTACGTTGATGAACTCGCAGGCTCATCATCAGATGGTGCAGTGCCAAAGATGTTTCTGTTGCTCTGCAAAATTGTCCCAAATTGTAATTACGTGCATTCTCCAGTTCATCTATGCTTATTGGTCTTTCTTGAAGATCCATCATGTCTTTTTTGATTTCATCGATACATCGTGTCACGTATTTTTGTGTTGTCTCGGTCGTGATGAAAAATATGTTATTGTATGGAATATTAAAGAATGTGGAATGAATGCCATAAGTAAATCCGAGCTTTTCTCTGATGTTTTTCATTAATCGACTACCAAAATACCCTCCCAATATCGTAGAGGTAAGCATGATGGCTGGATAATCTTCTGAATGGCAGTCGGGCATCACTTTCCCTATACGCAATCCTGATTGCACAGAAGGTACAGCTATTTTTGTTTCGTGCATCAGTTGTTGTGACGTAATAATGTTTGTATGCTGGAATTCAAAACTTTTCCTGTTTACTGTTGGAATGTTTCCTATGTATGTGTCTATTAATGTAATGGTATCAGAATCAATTTTGCCAGTTGCATAGACGATGGCATTATCAAGTTGAATGTGTTTTTTGTGGTAGGAGAGCAAATCTTCGCGACAGATGGAGTGGTAATCTGATTCGTTGGCATATGCAGCAGCGGGATGATTTGTGCCCAATAGCTGCTGATAGAAAATTCTGCGACTTGCCTGTGCTACCTTTTGTTCGTTCATTTGGTAGGCAAGCACTCCTTCTTCGATAGCGTTGTCAAGCTGTGCTTGTTCGTAGATAGGTGAAGTGATGATATTACATAATAAGGGAAGTGTATGCGTCAGTGTCCGTCTAAGACATGTTAGCTGGATGTAACTGTGTGTCAGGCATGTTCCTGTTGAAACCGTTGCTCCATAGCTGTCAAGTTTGTCTATTAGGATATCTGAAGTGAAATTTGCTGTTCCTGATTTGATTTGCTGCATGGCATAATCGCTTTGCAGTTTTTTCTCCTGCACCCATTGTCCTCCTTTGAACATGAAGCAGATGACAACAAGTTCTGTTGTAGTTATGGGAATAACGTTCATTTCCACTCCGTTGTTGAGTGTGATGGGAGTGGGCAGTGGGGGAATTTGGGGTGTGATATTTTTCAGTAGTGGCTGCTTCACTGTTTTTCCGTGTTGGCTTATGGGACTCCTTTTGTTCTTTAACTGTTCTTTAGCAGGAATTCTTCAGCGCGTTGAAGGTCTTCTGGTGTGTCAATTCCGATTGTTTCTATTTCGCTGATGCCAACTTTGATTTTGTAACCATTCTCCAGCCATCTTAGCTGTTCGAGCGATTCTGCAATTTCAAGGCTTGATTGTGGCAATGAGGTAATCTCTTTCAGCACGTTTGCACGATAGGCGTAAAGTCCAATGTGTTTGTAGTAAGTATGTCCTTTCAGCCATTCCTCTTTCTCTTTTCCTCGCGTGAATGGAATGATGCTTCTTGAGAAATAGAGTGCTTCCATCTTGTTGTTTACTACAACTTTAGGTGAATTTACATTTTCTAATGCTTCAAATCCGTCATTGGGGGTAAATGGCTTGACTAAGGTCGCAATATCGATGGTGCTGTCGGCAAAACATTGGCGAATAGATTCGAGCTGTTGTGCATGAATGAAAGGTTCGTCTCCTTGTATGTTGACCACGACATCGTAGCCTTTTCCTGCTTTTGCAAACGCTTCGTGTACTCGATCTGTTCCGCTTTTATGGTCTACGCTGGTCATGACGGCTTCTCCACCAAACGCTTTCACTGCTTTCAAAATGCGTTCGTCGTCAGTCGCTACAACTACATGGTCGAGTACGCCTTCTACTTGGCGGTACACTCTTTCTATTACGGTTTTTCCTCCCAGCATGGCCAAAGGTTTGGCAGGGAAACGTGTTGATGCATATCTTGCAGGTATGATACCTATAAATTTCATATTAAATGCTTCTTAATTTTATGTAGGTGTATTTTGTTTTTTTTAGAAGAATGCGTCGTCTGCTTCAAGCAGATTTTCGTCTTCTGGGTAAAGGATGTCTTCAGCGTCAGGCAGGGCTTGGAGGCCGTCGTCGCATGGCGAATAGTTGGCAGGAATATCGAATGTGTCTTTTTCTGCGATGCCTAATTTGCCATTGTCGTATATTTTTCTCATCAGTTTGCCATAGATAGGAAGAGCGGCTCTTGCTCCCTGTCCGAATGCCATGCTGCCAAAGTGAATGTCTCTGTCTTCTCCGCCAACCCAGCAGGCTACTACCAGTTTTGGGCTGAAGCCGATAAACCATCCGTCTGCATGGCTGTTTGTGGTTCCTGTCTTTCCGCCCATGTCGGCTCTGATGTTGTAGTTGCTTCCTCTCAGGGCGCGTCCTGTTCCTTCGTTGATGACGGCTCTGAGTACATCTATCATCTGATATGCCTTTTCTTTCGATAGCACTTCGTTCATGCGTGGGGTGAAGCTTGCTACAATGTCGCCTTCAGAGTTTTCGATGTGGGTGACGAGCAGAGGTTGATAATGTACTCCGTAGCTTGGGAAAATGGTATATGCACTTGCCATTTCGCCTACGCTGACATCGCACGAACCAAGTGCGAGCGTGAGGTTGGGCTCCATGGTGTATGTTGACATCTTCAGTTTGTTGCCAAGGAAGTCAATGAATGTTTCCGGCTTGATGAGGCTTAGCAAATATGCGGAAGCATGGTTGTTTGATTGTGCCAGAGCCAGTTTGAGTGGAACCATGCCAAGAGAATCCCCCTTGGGCGTCCAGCCGCCATAGTCTTGTGGATTGGCATTGACTTCGTCGCATGGTGTTAGATTTTGACTCGACATGGCAAGCGCATAGAGTAGGGGCTTGATGGTTGAACCGACTTGTCGATGTCCTCCTCCTAACACGTTGTCGTACATGAAGTATTCAAAGTTCAGTCCTGGGACGTAGGCTTTTACTTGCCCGTTTTCAGGGTCAATGGCACATACGGCTGCTCGCAGGAATTTTTTGTAGTATATGATGGAATCTCTAGGACTCATGCGTACGTCTACTTCTTGAGGTGTATCGTATGTGCTGCCATACTGAAACACTTTCATGTCAACAGGAATGTCGAAGGCCGCCATGATTTCCTCGTGGCTGTGTCCGCCCGCTTTCATAGCACGATAACGTTCGCTTTGACGGATGTATCGGTTGATGATGTTTTCCATCTTGCTTACAGTCATGTCACGATAAGGGCCTGTAGGCGAATTTTTTATCTCTCTCTCGAATGCTGGCTGCAAGTATTTTGCCACATGCTCGAACATGGCGTCTTCGGCCATTTTTTGCATTCTTGAGTCGATGCTGGTGTGTATTTTGAGTCCGTCTGTATAGATGTTGTAGTGCGCCCCGTTTTTCTTCTTGTTCTTGTTGCACCATCCATACAGAGGGTCGGTTTCCCATGCTATAGAGTCGTCGTGATACTGCTGTCCTTGCCATGATGCGTAGTTGCTTCGTTCTGGCTTCTTTGCCATCATGATGCGTCGCAGATATTCACGGAAATAGGGAGCTACTCCTTCTTTATGTGTCGTGATTCTGGGTCTTGGCAATATGGCGAGCGGTTCTTGCTGCACGGAGTCTTTTGTCTGTGCTGTGATGAATCCAGCTTTTTCCATTTGAGAAAGCACTACGTTGCGTCTCTGGCGGCAGGTCTCGTTTGGAGTATATTGCCCGTCTTGTCTCTTGTAGGGATTGTAGAGTGAAGGGTTTTTGCACATGCCTACCAATGTGGCACATTCGTTTAAGTCCAGTTCGAAGGTGTTTTTCCCGAAATAGGTGCGTGCAGCGTTCTTGATGCCTACTCCTGTATAGAGGAAGTCGAAGTAGTTGAGATACATGGTGAGAATTTCCTCTTTCGTGTAGTATCGCTCCAGTTGTACAGCAATGAACCATTCGATTGGCTTCTGCATCATGCGCTTGCTTTCGCTTCTTTCAACCTTAGTGTACAGTTGCTTTGCCAGCTGCTGTGTGATGGTTGAACCTCCTCCCGCATTCTTCTGTCCCAGGATCTGTCTTTTGACAATGGCACGGACAATGGCTTTTGCGTCAATGCCCGAGTGGTCATGAAAACGCACGTCTTCAGTGGCTACCAGTGCTTTAATCAGATTGTCTGGCAGTGAGTCGTAGGGCACCATCACGCGATTGTCCTTTGTATAGCTCCATGTTCCAATCACCTTGTTGTCGGCAGAGTAGATTCTTGAAGCGTACTTGTTGATAGGGTTTTGAAGGTCGCTGACAGGCGGTAGCTCTCCCAGCCATCCCTGTGATATGGCGAATACGCCAAAGAACATGAGGAAGATGATGATGCCGGTGAATATCCAGCAGAAACCTATTAATTTATTCACTAATCCAGTGATGCTTTTTTTCTTAATGGTAGTCATGCTTTTTCTTGCATTGGAGTAAGACATAATATGATGCAAAATTACAAAAAAATGTGGAAAGAAATACGAAAGTGTGTAGAAAACAATGCTTTTTTGCAGACAAATGGCATTTTATGCCAATACCTTTATTGTACTACGCAGAATAAATAGGAATAGATGCTGTAAGAAACGTGTGAAATATGTAAATTGCAATTGCTTTTCGTTGACAGGTGTGACGTAATTACGATACAAGGTGTAACGTAATGATGGTGCAAGGTGTAACGTAATGATGGTGCAAGGTCTATCGTAATAGTTGTTTGGTGAATAGAACTTGAAAGAAAAAAGGTTTTTCATTCAAACAAAAATGGCATTCATATGTGAAAACAAAGTCATGATCGGTGTGGGCACATATGGGGCAGAGTGTTTCATCGGCGTGGAACACACCGTTTTTCTGTTCGCTTCAAGTCAGATGACAGCATCTGTCAATCATCATGGAACAGATGCTGATTGGTGTGGATTTGTATAAAATTATTTTGGAACGATGGAAAAAAAGTGAAAAAAAAGTAAAAATGTTTCTTCTGTTAGAAAAAAGTATTATATTTGCAATAAATAATTGTAAAAGCTAAGTGAGAAGAATGATGCTTGTGTAAAGAAGCACAACTTTCACGTTAATTATAAATCTAAATAAAAATCTAACAATACATACTCATGAAGGATTTTAAGATTACCGATTATGCGCGTCAGCAGATTCGCAAGCTGTTTTCCCAGCGCAATTCTGTCAACACGTTGAAAAGAGACCCTGAGCTGACGCAGATTTTCGACAACTTCGCATTCGACGAGGCATTGAAGCTGACCGAAGAGCCCGTGTTAGAAAAGACACGTGCCATGTGTATTTTGGCCAGCACCATTGGATGCAACGCAATGCGTGAGTTTAAAGTGTATGTGGATGTATGTCTCAATGTTGGTGTCAAGCCACGCGAGATTCGTGAGGTCATCTACCAGACTGTTCCTTATGTGGGATTCTCAAAGATGATAGACTTCTTGCTGGAGATGAATGAAGTATTTGAAGACAACGACATTAAGTTGCCACTTGACAATCAGGGAACTACAACTCCAGAGAATCGTCGCGAAAAGGGTAGAGAGTATATAGACAGCATTTATGGTGCCGGTACAGCTGAACGAATGGAGAAAGAGGCTCCTAAAGGACAAGAGCATATTGTTGAGTTCATGGAAAGCTATTGTTTTGGAGATTTCTACACTCGTCATGGTATTGACAAGGAACATCGTGTGCTGGTTACCTTCTGCCTGCTCGCATCCATGGGAGTTGCGCAGCCGCAGCTTGAAAATCTGGGTGTCGCTTGCAAGAATCTGAATATTACAAAGACAGAGATGGTTGCTGTGCTTACGGGGATGCTTCCTTATATAGGATTCCCAAAGACACTCAATGCGCTCACGGCAGTAAATAGGGCTTATCCAGAAAACGAATAAGAAATACCTTAATATAATATAGATAAAAAAATAGTGGCTGGTAAAAACCACTATTTTTTTGTGTCTATGAATTAAGGATAAGTTTTTCTATTTCAATTGCTAGTCCATCGTCATCATTGCTTAATGTAATTCTGTCGGCGGCATTTTTGATTTCCTCATGTGCATTGCCCATTGCAACGCCTGTTCCTGCAAAATGCAGCATTGGAATGTCGTTGTATCCATCACCAAAAGACAGCAGTTCTTCACGTCGCGCTCCAATATGCTTTAGTAGAAACTCTAGCCCTTTGGCTTTGTCTATACCAGAAGGGACAATTTCCAGAAAGAATGGCTCGCTGCGAAACACCCCTGCTTTTCCTTCGAGGTCTTTCCTCATTATAAATTCTAAATTCTGTAAAGGCGTAGGATCGCCTACGATAATGCATTTTACCACATTGGCTTTTTGTGCAGCATCTACAAAGTTGTTGGTGGGGCGAATCGGCATTCTGTTACGCATTGATGAGTATTGAACGTATTGATTGTTAGGGTCTTCGCTTAATACCTCTTTGCCTGCATACGTCATGATAGCCATACCATGCTCTTTCGCGCATTTGGAAAGGTAGGGTATGATTTCACAATTAAGTGTTTGGGCGTATAATCGTTCTTTTGTTTGCCAATCGTAGATTTCTCCACCATTGTAGCTCATTACATAACCACCTAATTCTTCTAGACATAGTATATCGGCAGCATAAGTTGTTCCAAAAGTAGGACGTCCTGAAGCCACAACCACTTTAACGCCTGCTTGTTGAGCACGTATCAATGTGTCAATTGTACGTGGAGAGATGCTTTGGTCGCTTCTCACTAATGTTCCGTCCAAATCAACTGCAATAAGCTTGTAGTTCATGCTGGTAAAAGAAAAGGTATTCTTTTTAGAAGTTTGGGAAATCGTTGCTGGCTTTCTTAACGGCGATACATTCCATTTCTATGAGCCATGTCGGACGGCATACGGGAGCCAGCGTAATAACAGTAGGAATGTTGTGGAATTTTGCTTCAAACATCTTTTTAACTGTTTGGTAGTCGGAACTGTCGCGCAAATAGACGATAATCTGCATGACATCCTCGTAGCTCATATCTCCTTCTTCAAGTAGCTTTTCCACATTTTCCCACATTCGAGTGGTTTGCAAGTTTATATTGCCTATGTGGACAACTTCGCCTTTGTTGTTGATGGATGCTGTTCCTGATATGTAGATGTGGTTACGATCTCCATACTGCATGAGTGTGCCGCGTTCGAATGTAACACCATATTCGTAAGTCTT
>CAJGCU010000034.1 GCA_904501945.1 uncultured Bacteroidaceae bacterium | reverse complement strand
GGAAAGAAGAGATTTAACAACCTCAACTCTTTTATATTAATTTGTTTTAATGCGGTACCATTGGTTTTTTCATCAATAACTTTTTGGAGTCGGAAACACTTCAGTTGATAATAGACAAACATCTTTGTTATTTCATCATCAAATGAAATAGGGACAATTCCTCTTGTCACATTGCACCCTTTTAATTCATTTGTTGCAAGTCCCATTATTCCAGTTGTACCACGAACACAAAACAATATCTCATTTCCTGTTAAAATGGTTCTTTTATAGGATTCAGATATCAGACGTTCTGTTTTCTTTAATCCATCAAGTTTGACATAGTTGGATATTAGATCTACAGGACGGACGACAGGCACCCCATCTGCAACATCATCACCTGGCTGAACTATACCATAAGACAATGAACAATCAGAAGAAACTACCTCTTCCAACTTCTTCATCTCCACTCCTTCTTTTCCTTCCAAATCCAGCAACTGATCTCTTTCATACTCATATTGTTTTCTTCTCTCCTCTATTTGCTGTTTCAGATTGGAAATGGAAGAGGTGAAGGTGTCAAGAATGGAAATAATACGAGATTGCTCGGAAAGGGAGGGGATGGGGATGAGAATTTTGTCAACATCAGCCTTATTCAATGCAGGGATACCACCTCGCATTACAAGAGTATCCATTATGTAACGCTCTTTATTTTTCAAATAACTATACATGTATTTAGTCAAACAAATGGATTCATTCTTTGAACGATACGGATAGCACAATCCTCCTGCCCAAAAATTGTCATTCATGTAAGTTATAAATCCTGCATACTCTCCTCGTAAAGCTACAGTGAAAGCATTTGCCTCATTATTATAGTCATCGTAGTATCCGTATAAAGTAATGCCAGAATTAACGACAGGATATTTTCCGTCATCTTTAAGGTCACCCTGCTTTATGATTTCTTTCCGTAAAGAGACACACACCTCTCCCAATTTCTTCCACTCCACCATACTACTCCCCCCTTTTTACATTATCTATTCCTCTCATCAAGTCGAACTGACGCATGATGATTTTGAACGCAAAAGTGTCTTTATACCTTACATCCATGTTCAACTTTTTCAATACGATGTTGTATTTGAAGCAACTCTTCTGGATTAGGCTTCTCCTCCGTTCGTATATGACGCATTTCGTCATGCAAGGCTTGAATCTCATTTTTGTCTTCTTCCTTGCCAAGACTAAATTTATAGAGTTCCATTTCCAGCATGTCAATTGTATTGGACATTTGCATGATACATAGTCTCTTTAGACCAGCCATCTGCTTACGCGTGTCTTTAGCACTTTTAGCATTCATCCACGCTGCAATTACCACAGCGATAATCGGGCTTAATATCGTTGCCCATTGAACAAGTGAATCCATATCCTATTCTCCCAATTCTTTACAATTTCATCAATCTTTCTGTTCAGCTCTTCTCCTGCTGCAATCAACTCCACCATACCTATTCCTCCTTTCCTTTATTTATTACCCATAACCCGTTCTTGTCGCTGCCTGTTCTGGCGATGATTCCAAGGTCACGGAATTTTTTCAGTTGTTTCTCGATGCCACGCTTGCTTAATCCTGTCTGATTGGCGATGTCTCCTGCGGTCAAAGAAGGGTTGGAAGCCAAGAGCAACAAGACTTTCTTTTCACTTACACCGAACTTTACACCGAACTTTACACCGAACTCCTTTCCGAACTTTGCACCGAACTCGTCATCAGTTGTGGGTAAGGGTTCTCCCTGATGGGCTTTCAGTGTCTGATAGATTTCGCCCAGCATGAAGTCAATGAAAGGACCTGATTGCCCTGCGTTGGTGCTGGCGTTGATGGCATCGTAGTATTTTTGTTGGTTGGCAAAAACCATGTTCTCCACGGGCAGGTGCTCAAAGAGCGGATGCAGTTTGCCCAAAATGAGCGACTGCCACAAACGTCCTGTGCGCCCGTTGCCATCGATGAAGGGGTGAATGAACTCAAACTCGTAATGGAACACGCAAGAGCGAATGAGCAGATGGTCTTTGGAGCGTTTCAGCCAACCGAAAAGGTTGCTCATCAGTTGTGGCACTCTGTCGGCTGGAGGTGCCATGTGCACCAGTCCTTTGTCGCCAAACACACCCACGCCCCCACGTCGATAACTACCTGCTTCGTCCACCAACGCCTCCATCATCACGCCATGGGCTTTCAGCAGGTCTTTTTCCTGAAAAGCATCGAGCGTGGGATATAGTTCGTAGGTCTTGATGGCGTTCTTCACCTCCTGAATCTGACGAATGGGAGCCACCACCGCCTTACCCTCCAAGATGTCGCGCACCTCATCCTCGGAGAGTGTGTTACCCTCGATGGCCAACGATGAATGGATGGTCTTGATGCGGTTTGCCTTGCGCAACCGCAACCCGTCTTCCTGTTCCAGACGGATGGCATAACGCTCTATCTGTGCAGAAATTTCTGCTATCAGATTGATGGCTTCGGCACTCACCACGAAGGGTGGAATATAGGTCAATTCTTCGCTCATTCTCCCAATTCTTTTACGATTGCATCAATCTTCCTGTTCAACTCTTCACCTTCTGCAATCAGTTCCACCAACTTGGCATTGACCGCCTTGATGTCTATCACCTCACGGGTGTCTTCCTGCTCCACATAGGAGGAGACGGAGAGGTTGGCATCATTCGCCAAAATGTCGCTGTTGGGCACCAAGCAGGAGAAGTATTGCTCTTCCTTACGTTCTGCAAAGACATTGAAAATGTGGTCTTGGTTCTCCTTGGTGAGACGGTTCTTGTTGCCCGACTTCACAAACTCGCGCGAGGCATCAATGAAGAGCACCTTGTTGTCGGGACGCATGCCCTTGCGCAACACGATGATGCAGGTGGCAATGCCCACGCCGAAGAAGAGGTTGGCGGGCAACTGGATGATGGTGTCGATGCGATTGTTCTCTATCAGCCACTGACGGATGCTCTTCTCCTTGCCGCCACGATAGAGCACACCAGGGAACTCGACGATGGCTGCCGTGCCGCTCTCGCTGAGCGATGCCAGCATGTGGAGCGTGAAAGCGAGGTCGGCTGTCTTGTCGGGTGCCAGCACTCCGGGACCAGAAAAGCGGTCGTCGTTGATGAGCAACGGATTTTTCGAGCCTTCCCATTCGATGCTGTAAGGGGGATTGCTGACGATGGCGTCGAAGGGTTCCAACTGACGATGCAGGGGGTGAACCAACGTGTCGCCCAACTGGATGTCAAACTTGTCGTAGTTGATGTTGTGCAGGAACATATTGATGCGGCACAAGTTGTAGGTGGTGGGGTTGATTTCCTGTCCGTAGTACATCAGGTCGGGATTGTCCCTTCCGATGGTCTTGGAGAATTTGAGCAACAGCGAGCCACTGCCACATGCAGGGTCATAGACCGAACGAATCTCATGCCCATCGGCAGCAGCCAGACGCGCCAAGAGTTCGCTCACCTCCTAAGGGGTGAAGAACTCACCACCCGACTTGCCTGCCCCGCTGGCATACATGGTCATCAGAAACTCATAGGCATCGCCAAAGGCATCTATCTTGTTGTCCAGAAAATCCTCGCCCAAATTCATGTCGCGAATCTTCAGGAGCACCTTCGCCATGTTCTTGTTGCGAGTCTTCACATCACCACCCAAAAACATACTGTCCACGTTGAAGTCGCTGAACAAGCCCTTCA
The DNA here is from genome assembly GCA_904501945.1 of uncultured Bacteroidaceae bacterium. Taxonomy (GTDB): domain Bacteria; phylum Bacteroidota; class Bacteroidia; order Bacteroidales; family Bacteroidaceae; genus Minthosoma. The sequence goes on along the minus strand of CAJGCU010000034.1, from coordinate 17,095 downwards.
TGTCATCTTCGGAGGCTGTGCCGATGGCAGAACCCTCAATCTCCTTGAACACCTTTGCCAGCGTCATGTTCAGATTCTCGTCCTGCTCACAATGCTTGCACACATTCTGGAAGAGTTGGGAAGGCAGGATGAAGAAGCCCTTCTCCGCCACCATCATGTCGCGCGCCTCTTCTGCTTCCTCGTCACTCATGGCTGCATAATCAAAGCCTTCCACGCCAGCATCAGCCTGCAACTTGTTGATGTAGTCAGATTTTCAGAAATGAACCGATAGAACAGAGTGCCCAGCACGTATGCCTTGAACTCCCATCCACCTGCCTGACCTCTCAAACCGTCTGCCATCGCCCAGATGGTGCGATGCAATTCCTCACGTTGTTGTATGTTTCCCATCTTCTTTTGTGTCTTATAATTCTTTCTTTTGCAAAGATAACGGATTTTTTCGGTTGGACGAAAAGAATGGTCTATGTTTTTTACGCATTTTTATAAAAAGGCGCCAGACCCACCCAACTGCATTTTATACCTCCCTCATGCACCCTTTCCTGAACGATATTTCACGACCGTTGAAAACCGTACCCCTCGGGTCCGCCATAGTGGACCCGAGGGGTACGGTATGGCGGACCCGAGGGGTACGCCTAAAAAGCACACGATAAGCGCAACAAAAAATGAAGGGCAAAAAGTGGATTTGCTTTCTGCCCTTCATTTTTTGTTTTTCCTTTTTTTCAGATGAGCGGCATGCCTGCCTCGGCACATTCCTTGCGCATCTCATCGGGCCAGATGGAGGCTTGTATCTCGCCTACATGGGCTTTGTGGAGGAGGACCATACAGAGACGGCTCTGACCAATTCCGCCACCTATAGAGAGAGGCATTTCATCGCTCATTAACTTCTTATGGAAGTAGAGGTTAAGGCGCTCCATCTTATTTGTCAGTTCAAGCTGTCGAAGCAACGCCTCTTTATCCACACGGATGCCCATAGAACTGAGTTCGATGCTGCGGCCAAGCACAGGATACCAGATGAGAATGTCGCCATTCAATCCGTTAAATCCGTCAGCATTGGGAGTACTCCAGTCATCATAGTCGGGGGCGCGGCCGTCATGCTTCTCTCCATTGGACAGTTCGCATCCGATACCCATGATGAATACGGCACCATACTTCTTTGCCACGGCATCCTCGCGCTGCTTTGGAGTGAGGTCGGGATACATCTGCAACAGTTCTTCTGCATGAATAAAATGAATTTCTTCAGGAAGGAATGGCTTAATTTGCGGATAAGATTCACACACCAAATATTCTGTTCTGATGATTGCCGCATAAATATCTGAAACTATTTTTTTCAGGAAAGCTATATTGCGGTCTTCAGGACGAATGGTGCGACACCAATCCCACTGATCCACATACAATGAATGCGTGTTGTCAAGTTCCTCATCTCCTCGGATAGCATTCATATCTGTATATAATCCGTAGCCTGGCTGAATGTTATATTCTGCCAACATCAAGCGTTTCCACTTCGCCAGAGAATGCACAACCTCTGCTACCTGGTCACCCATATCCATGATGGGGAACGACACGGGGCGCTCTACGCCGTTGAGGTCGTCGTTGATGCCAAGGCCACGAAGCACGAACAAAGGTGCTGTGACACGGCGCAAGCGGAGAGCCGTCGACAAATTCGCCTGAAAGAAATCTTTAATCTGCTTAATACCTTGCTCCGTCTGTATAGGGTCGAGCAACTGGCGATAGCCCTCGACCTTGATTAATTTGCTCATAAATGCAATGATGATTTTATCAATTTCTAAAAAGGTTGCGAATAAAAGTCCTACAACCTTGCGGTCAATTATCTTTATGCTGCAAAGTTACAATTTATTTTCAATTTAATCGTTTTTGCAAACAAAAATAATTGCAAAATGTAAGAAAACCACATTCATTTTCTTACACTATTCTATTTTTTAGCCATTTTCAATAACCTTTATTTCGTTTTAAGGTCATTTTCATCACCTTTTGTATTATTTTGAATCCATAGCGCCGTACCTTTTTTTTGCGTCCAGTTCATGGCCTTGCGCCTCCTCTTGCACTTTTTTGTTCGTTTGCTTGATTTTTTGTTTCCATTTTCTTAATTTTGTATCGAAAACCCGAAGGAGGGAGGGTTTTCCCTCCCTTTGGCGTTAAATGGTGATTTCTAATTTCACCTTAACTTTCCAAATCCTTGCTGAAATTGTGAGTCTCATGAGGCTTCGGGTTTTCGTTTTTCCTACTCTTTTCAAGGTTTTCGGATGTTCCTTGTAATCTCTCTTTGATTACATTACAAAGTTACGAAATTTATGCACTCAAAAATCTCGTCCTCACACGAACAAAAACAACCCTTCATTCGCTAACGGAATAAAAATGAATCTGAATGAGAGCTGTCTATCCATTCAGACAAAAGCCCATTAAAAAGGCTGTTGTCCTTAGCCAACAATGACGATTATCGTTTGCCGCGCAGGACAATTATCCCTTACGGCGCAGGATAATTACCTTGCACGGCACAAGGAAAAAGAGGGCGCTGGCTTCATGAAGAAGAGTAAAACCTTGTATGAAGTCAGAATGAGCTATTGTTAATTCTGGCAACAAGTTTCTTTCCTTTTTGAACTCCATTGTCGTGCCCTTAGAGAAACGTGCCTAGACTCTTTGAATTTAGATTATTTTAAGCACTATCTCAACTGTTTCATCATGTTTCACATTTTAAATTTATTCATGTCATTTTTTTTTTGTACCTTTGCAACCGTTTTGTACATGTAAAGATAAACAGAAAATCGCGTGATGAAAGATTTAAAATTGGAAGATATTATAGAAGACAGTCAAGTGGATGGTAAAATTAGCTTTATCACCAGCATCGACCATGTCATCAAAGGAAATATTGAGCAGGAGATTAAGACGGAGGATTTCATTCCAGTGCTGCCACTGCGCGGCATTATGCTTTTCCCAGAAACGATGGTGCCCATCTCAATTGGACGCTCATCATCACTCAAACTGCTGAAGGATGCACAGAAGGCAGACACACCTATTGCCGTGTTTAGCCAAATCAACGACTCAACCGATGAGCCAGACTTCGATCAGCTATACCACACTGGTGTTGTAGGAAAAGTACAGAAAATCATCAAGTTGCCAGACGGAAGCCAAACTGCAATTCTACAAGGCTATCACCGTATCCGCCTAATTGAGCTGAGTTCTAATGGCACATACAACGTGGGGCGCGTGGAGAATTTCCCAGAAACAATGCCCGCACGCCACGATCGCGAATACATGGCTGTGGTGGATGCATGCAGGGAAACAGCTATAAAATTGATGAAAACAAATGAACAGACCATAGGATCTGCATTTGCGCTCAATAACATGACTGACCGCAGCGCAACCATCAATTTCATCTGTTCCAATCTGAATATCAGCAACAAAGAACGAATTGCGCTGTTGGAGGAATCTCATCTCTTCGACAGAGCATACCGTCTGTTGGGCATTCTGCAACGCGAATATCAGTATGTATCATTGAAGATGGACATTCAGATGCGTACTCGAGAAGAACTGGACAAGCAACAAAGAGAATATTTCCTGCGCCAGGAAATCGAGAACATTCAGGAGGAACTTGGCGAGAAAGGCTCTGACGACATATCCAGAATGCGTGAAGCAGGAAAGAAGAAGAAATGGAATGAGCAGACGGAAGCACTATTTAACAGTTCGCTTGAAAAACTTTCAAGACTCAGCAGCCATTCTCCTGACTATCAAGTAGAATACACATATATCCAGACGCTGCTTGACTTGCCATGGGGCGAATACACAAAAGACAACCTAAACCTCAGCAACGCAGAACGCGTGCTGAACAAGGATCACTATGGCATGGAAGCTGTCAAGGAGCGTATCATCGAGCATCTGGCAGTATTAAAAATGAGAGGAGACTTCAAAAGCCCCATCATCTGCCTGTATGGCCCTCCAGGAGTAGGAAAAACGTCATTAGGAAAGAGCATTGCCAAAGCAATGAAACGCAAATATGTGAGAATGTCGTTGGGAGGATTGCACGATGAATCAGAAATTCGTGGCCACAGAAAAACGTATATAGGTGCTATGGCCGGTCAAATCATCAAAAACATCAAGAAGGCTGGCAGCAGCAACCCTGTGTTCATTCTCGACGAAATAGACAAGGTTGGACAGCAATCCAACCACGGCGACCCGTCTTCAGCCTTGCTGGAAGTGCTTGACCCAGAACAAAACTCTGCGTTTCACGATAATTATCTGGATACCGACTACGACTTGTCGAAGGTGATGTTTATCGCTACTGCCAACAACATCAATACGATACCTGGCCCGCTGCTTGACAGAATGGAACTGATAGAAGTGAGCGGTTATCTAGCTGAAGAAAAAGTGGAAATTGCCAAGCGACATCTTGTACCTCAAGAGCTTGACAACCTGGGCATGAAAGACAGCGGAGTGAAATTGTCGAAAGCTGCCATAGAAAAGATTATCGAGGATTACACCCGCGAATCAGGTGTACGCGACTTGAACAAGAAGATAAACAAAGTGCTCCGCAAGGTGACGCTCAAGTATGCGAAGGATGGAGTTCTCCCTGAAAAGGATTTAAGTACAACCGACATCAGAGAATATCTTGGCACAGAGCCTTATAGCCGTGACAAATATCAAGGCAACGAGTATTTTGGCGTTGTGACAGGATTAGCGTGGACAAGTGTTGGCGGTGAAATTCTTTTTGTGGAAACATCTATCGACAAGGGGAAAGGAGGCAAACTTGGACTTACAGGAAATTTGGGTGATGTGATGAAAGAATCGGCTACCATTGCGTTGCAGTATCTGAAAGAACATTGTGACATTATAGGTATTGCACCCGACTTCTTTGAGAATCACAACATTCATATCCATGTACCCGAAGGCGCAACTCCAAAGGATGGTCCATCTGCAGGCATCACGATAGCGACCTCGCTGGCAAGTGCCATTACAAAACGAAAGGTAAGGAAAAACATTGCCATGACTGGCGAGATTACACTGCGAGGAAAGGTGCTTCCCGTAGGCGGCATCAAGGAAAAGATTCTTGCGGCTAAACGTGCTGGCATTACAGACATCCTCATTTGCCAAGAAAACAAGAAAAATATTGACGAGATTCCAGCAAAGTATGTGAAAGGCGTAAAATTCCACTATGTGGACAACGTGAAAGACGTGCTCGATTTTGCCCTGATATAATAATAATGCTGCTATCGTATCCATAAAGACATGACTTTTCAGATTCAACATAAAGATTCGGCCTCTGATGCTCGTGCTGGCATCTTACACACAGAACATGGAGACATACAGACTCCTATCTTCATGCCCGTCGGAACACAAGCAACGGTAAAGGGCGTGCACCTCCACGAACTGATGGACGACATCAAGGCACAAATTATTTTAGGAAACACGTACCACCTCTATCTCCGTCCAGGATTGGAAGTTATCGAGGCTGCAGGAGGTCTTCACAAATTCAATGGTTTCAGCAGACCGATGCTAACAGACAGCGGCGGCTTTCAGGTATTTTCCTTGGCTGGCATCCGTAAAATCAAGGAAGAGGGAGTAGAATTCAGAAGTCACATTGACGGCAGCAAACACTTTTTCACGCCAGAGAAGGTGATGGACATAGAACGCACAATAGGAGCTGACATCATTATGGCTTTTGACGAATGTCCCCCAGGAACAAGCGACTATAATTACGCGAAGAAATCTTTGGATCTAACTGAACGATGGCTTGACAGGTGTATCAATCGTTTTAATGAAACTGAACCCAAATACGGATACCAGCAAAGCCTCTTCCCCATTGTACAAGGATGTACATACAAAGAATTGAGAAAACGTGCAGCCGAAAATGTGGCAGAGAAAGGAGCAGACGGAAATGCTATTGGCGGATTGGCTGTGGGCGAACCAACAGAGGTGATGTATGAAATGGTAGAGGTAGTCAACGCCATTCTTCCCCAAGACAAACCGCGTTATCTTATGGGAGTTGGCACTCCTATCAATCTGCTGGAGTGCATAGAAAGAGGAGTTGACATGTTTGACTGTGTTATGCCAACAAGAAATGGAAGAAATGCACAGATATTTACCAAGCACGGAACCATCAATCTGCGTAACAAGAAATGGGAGATGGATTTTTCCCCACTTGACCCAGAAGGAACATCCTATGTTGACACTACCTATACAAAAGCCTACGTCCATCACTTGTTCAAGGCGCAAGAATTGTTAGCGATGCAAATTGCATCTATACACAATCTCGCCTTCTACCTGTGGCTTGCAGGAGAAGCAAGAGCACATATCGTGGCTGGAGACTTCTGTGTATGGAAAAAGAATATGGTGGAAGAATTGGGCAAAAGAATGTAATCATTCATTTTGCAAACACAAGCATTATACATTATATATAATATACGTATAAGAAACGGATTACTCTGAAAGTATTAAGAAGCATGAACAATAACGGTAAGGATACTGCGATTGAAAATAGAAGTACAAAGACCAAGAAAACGTCTTTCGCTTCACATTCTCAATCTGCTACAAAAACATCGTTTTTTCAACGGATGAAAAGGTACATACCCTTGTCAAGGCTTGACCGTTATATCATTGGGAAATTTTTAGGCACATATTTCTTCTCTATTGTATTGATTATCAGCATCGCCGTTGTATTTGACTTCAACGAAAATATTGATAAATTTCTGAAATACAATGTATCCATAGAGGAAATTATATTTGACTACTATCTGAACTTTATCCCATTCTATTCCAATCTGTTCAGCCAGCTGTTTGTATTCATTGCTGTCATTTTCTTCACCACAAAACTTGCTGATAATTCAGAGATTATCGCAATGTTATCTACAGGAACAAGTTTCAGGCGCCTCATGCGTCCTTATATGATATCGGCAGCCATCATTGCATTGCTCAATTACGGACTCGGATCCTATGTCATTCCTGTGGGAAATGTTAAACGGGTTAAATTTGAGAACAGATACAAAAATAGAGGAAAGCAGGATTTAAGTGTCAATGTCCAGCTGGAGGTTGACAGTGGAGTCATCGCTTATTTCGGACGATATGAGGAAAGCCACAAGATGGGATTCGAGTTCACGCTTGACAAGTTCGAAAACAAGAAACTTGTCAAGCATCTGCAAGCCATGACTATACAATATGACACGCTTTCATACGAACCATATCATTGGATTATAACAAATTACCAAACCAGAGATTTGCAAGGAAGGAAAGAAATTATTCAAAGCGGCAGCAAACTTGATACCATCATCAAAATCATGCCACAAGACTTGCTGGCTTCGCGAGATATGGAAATGACTCTAACGACTCCTGCACTAAAAACATATATAGACAGGCAAAAGTCCAGAGGATTCGCGAACATCCAGAAGTTTGAAGTAGAATATTGGAAACGTGGGGCAACATCATTTGCAACATTCATATTAACTATCATCGGTGTATCCATCTCTGCAAGAAAGAGGAAAAACGGAATGGGTATCGCATTAGGCATTGGACTTGCGCTTATCCTTACCTACATCATGTTCCAAACTGTCGTTTCAAGTTTGGCCATCAACGCAAACTTCCCAGCACTCATTGCCGTATGGATACCCAATGCCGTATTTGCACTTGTAGCACTCTACTACTACAAGAAGGCACCAAGATAATAAACTATTGATTAACAGAAAAAAAACAGTACTCAAGTGTATTTTGACGAATTAAACATATCTGATGAACTTCTTGACGCTCTTGAGGCGATGAACTTTGAAGAGTGTACCCCCATTCAGGAGCAAGCTATCCCAAAAATCCTTGAAGGGCACGATTTGATGGGCATCGCACAAACAGGCACAGGAAAGACTGCTGCCTATCTGCTGCCTGTACTTGACGAACTAAGCCACGGGAACTACCCCAAAGATTCTGTCAACTGCATCATCATGTCTCCCACACGAGAACTGGCACAACAGATAGACCAGCAAGTGGAAGGATTCGCCTACTACCTTGATGGCGTATCTTCTGTTGCCGTATATGGAGGAAATGACGGCATTCGTTTCGAACAAGAACGCAAAGGATTAAAACTCGGCGCAGACATCATTATTGCCACGCCTGGCCGGCTCATCAGCCATTTGAACGGAGGGCATATTGACTTAAAGAAGGTTTCATTTTTCATTCTCGATGAAGCAGACCGCATGCTTGACATGGGATTTTATGACGACATCATGAAAATCGCCAGCTACCTATCAGAGGAAAGACAAACTATCATGTTTTCTGCAACAATGCCTGAAAATATACAGAAATTAGCACGAAACATTCTCCATGACCCTGTCGAAGTCAAAATTGCCGTTTCTAAACCTGCTGAAAAGATACATCAAATCGCCTACTTATGCCATGAAGGCATGAAAGATAAAATAGCGGAGAAGGTTTTAAGCGACAAATCACTTGACCGCGTCATTCTTTTCGCCTCTTCCAAGATGAAAGTCAAGGAATTAAGCCTTAACTTAAAAAGAAAAGGGTTTAATATTGGAGCTATGCATAGCGATTTGGAACAGAAAGAACGAGATGAAATCATGCTGGGCTTCAAGAACCGCCGCATCGGTATCCTCATTGCAACAGACATCGTCAGCAGAGGAATTGACATAGACGACATCCAGCTAGTAATCAACTATGATGTCCCACGTGACCCAGAAGATTACGTTCACCGTATCGGAAGAACAGCCCGAGCAAACAGAGAAGGACAAGCCGTCACCCTCGTCACCCCTCGCGACTGGCATCACTTGCTCAAAATAGAAAAACTCATTGAAAAAGAGATAGAAAAACCAGACCTGCCAGAAGGATGTGGTGAAAAGCCACAAATGCCATCAGGTGAAGGTAAACCTAAACGACGCTATTATGGGAAAAAAGGAAAATTCCATTCTGGCAAGGGGAAAAGTAATTCTAATCCAAACAAGCAACAAAACAAGTCTCATCAACCCAACAAACAGACACAAAAAAAGTCACAATAAATTAAAAAACTGCCTTTTCAAGCAACTTTCAGCTTTTTTAACTTGTCTAAACAACAGAAAGTTTGCCGACTTACTAAAAAAGGACTAATTTTGTAAAAAATTCACGATTCACATATTTTTAACAACATAATGAAGAAATTATTATTTTTCATCATCACCATACTTTCTACAACCATCAGCCATGCTCAGAATGGTATCAATACTCCTTACTCTCGATACGGATTTGGCATTCAATCCGAACGAGCAATGGGATTCAACAAGGGAATGGCTGGAGTAGCCCAAGGTTTCCGTGATGGTCAGCAAATCAATATTGCCAACCCTGCTTCTTACTCTGAGGCAGATTCTCTTACTGCATTATTCGATTTAGGACTGTCTCTGCAAAACGGAAACTATAAGATGGGGAATCTGCAGCAGAACATACGTAATACTAGTTTCGACTATTTCGCATTTCAATTCCGTGCAGCAAAAAACTGGGGCGTAACGCTGGGAATCATGCCTATTACAAACATCAAATATAACTTCACCTCTTCTGCCGAGGCACTTTCTGGAACAGAAAATGTAACGTCCTCTTATAATTTCAATGGAGACGGAGGTTTGCGTGAAGTTTTTCTGGGTATGGGCTGGCGTCCAATCAAGCCTTTATCTATTGGCTTCAATGCCAGTTATCTGTGGGGTGATTATACCCACAACATGACCATGGCATTCAGTGAATCATCTGCTTTCAGCATGGCACGTATCTATTCTGCAGAAATCAACACTTATAACCTACAGGCTGGTCTTCAATACATTCAGCCTATCAACAAAAAGGATAAGATTGTTATTGGCGCAACATACACTTTGGGGCATCATGTAAACAATGATGCTTATCGTAAAAATGAGACTCTCAACAATGCAACAATTGAGACTGAATCTACGGATACAATCAAGAATGCATTTCAGTTACCACACTCCATTTCAGCAGGTATAACCTACTATCGTTCAAACAATTTACGCATTGGAATTGATTTTGAACTTCAGAAATGGAGTGATTGCAAATTCCCCAATCAGCAAACAAGCTTATCAAACAACAATTCCTCGCAAACAAACTATTACCTATCATCAAAAGGTCAGCTGAACGACCGCACAAAATTGGCAGCAGGATTTGATTGGATTCCAAACGCATCATCACCAGACAGCTATTTCAGCCGATGTACCTACAAGGCTGGTGCCTATTATTCAAAAACTTATGCAAAAGCTGACATCACGGGGACAGTCACAGACAAGCCTTACGAATTTGGCCTTTCTGCAGGTATAACATTCCCCATTGCAAACAAACATATTTATTACAACATTCCTCGAATCAACTTTTCTGTTCAATGGGTACATGCAAACATCCCATATCTGAACGCAGCAACCATGCGCCAAAGTGCCCTAAAAGAGAATTATCTAAAATTCTGCATTGGAGTGTCATTCAGCGAACGATGGTTTGAAAAATGGAAAGTACAATAATCAAAGACTTGTAGATGGTTAAATAGGAAAATCCCCATCCGAAAAAGCAACTTACCTACAAAAAAAGGGAAGAAACTTTCATTTTGTAATTCCCTTCTATTATCTTTGCATACGAATAAACACAAAATCGAAAATTCTAACTATAACAAATTATGAAAAAAATTCTTTTGACATTCACAATGGCTTTAGTCTCTGCTGCCGCTTCGGCACAAGACCTCAAGGGAACAACCATCTACGACCGTATTGGCCATGGACAGGATTCTATCGATGTTCTTGGAAGCTTAAGCCTCTATCAGGAATCATTTAAATCACAAGACTACCTCGAAGCTCTTGAGCCCTGGGAATATGTATTCGAGAAAGCTCCACTTTCAATGATACGCGTCTATACCGATGGTGCCTGGATGTTTGAAACACTCATTCAGAAAGAAACAGATGCCGCTAAAAAGAAGGAGTATTTCGACAAGCTCATGAAAATTTATGACCAGAGACTCGCAAACCTTGATGCACTGAATTCTTTCGCTACTCCCAAAACAACATCCACAAAAGGTAATATCATCTGTCGCAAAGCATACGACTACTACTATTTCTGCCCAACCATGGACAGCGAAACTGCCTACAAGATGTTCAAAGAGGGTATCAACGACATGGGTCCAAACACTGAAGCATTCGTACTCTACGCATTCATGGACTGCTCATACCGTCGTTACATGGCCAACAAGACAAACATTGACATCCGTCAGGAATTCATCCAGGACTACATGCTTACCAACGATATCTGCGATAGACTTCTTGAACAGGCAAAAGAATACCCATCTGAAACAATCCCTGCTGATCCAGAATCAGAAGATTCGACAAAATGGGTAGAGCAAATCAAGCTCCACCCTGAAGCAGAAAAAATCATTACTGCTTACCAGCCGACACAAACTCAGGCTAACGACCTGTTTGTATCTTCAGGTGCAGCAGACTGTGAAGCTCTCGAAAGAATCTATTCAGCACAAGTTGAAGCAAACAAGACTAATCTTGAATATCTCAACGCTGTACTTGCCATCCTCAACAAGTTTGAATGTGACAAATCCAACATCTACTATACAGCAGCAGACTATGCTTACCAGATCAACAAGACTCCACAGGCAGCCATCGGTAAGGCTTCAAGACTGCTGAAAGAAGATGATGTAGAAGGAGCAATCAAGTACTTTGATGAGGCTATCGAACTCGAGACAGACGAAGCTAAAAAAGCTAAATACTCATACATCGTAGCAGCGCTCATGTTCAAGCAGGGAAAGATCAGCCAGTGCCGTCAGTACTGTAGCAAGTCTCTCCAATTTAATCCTTCTAATGGTGACGCATACCTTCTTCAGGCAAGCTGTATCGTACGCATTGCTACAGGCGATCACCTCCAGAAGAGCTACTACTATTGCCTCGCAACAGACTATTGCAACCGTGCAAAAGCTGTTGACCCTGCAACTGCTGCAAAGGCAAATCGTCAGGCAGCAACTTATGCTTCATACTACTATCCAAAGTCAGAAGCATTCTTTGCTGGCATCAAGGCTGGACAGAAAGTTAGCGTAGCAGGAGAAACAACAACACTTCGCCTCCGTTAAGCAAAACATGAAATTGAGAATCACACAGATAAGTAGCATTGCAGCAGTCATTATGGCTGCTGCAACGCTATCATTCCAATCGTGCAGCAATGATGACAAAGTCGTCGGACCAGACATTGGAGTACGTGATTCATTGCCGACACTCCAATCCATTGGCGTCAGCACTCTCATCAGCGACTCGGGCATCATTCGCTATAAAATAATAGCAGAAGAATGGTACATCTACGACAAGAAAGACCCTCAATACTGGTCTTTCGAGAAAGGTCTCTTCATTGAACGTTTCAATGAAAACTACGAAGTCGATGCCTTCATCTCATGCGACACCGCTTATTTCTACAACCAGAAAAGCCTCTGGGAACTTCGTGGCAGAGTTCTTGTCAAGAACCTGAAAGGCGAGACATTCAAGACCTCCCTGCTCTTTTGGGACCAGCGTGCTCATCGCATATACTCCACTGCATTCATGGAAATTGACGGGGAAAATCATAAATTATCCGGATACGATTTCAACAGCAATGAAGAAATGACCGACTATGTCATTCACGCATCAAAAGGGCAGTTCCCTATCGAAAGAAGCACCTTGTCGGCACAACCCGGCCATGCTAACACAACGCCCAAAGGCAGCCTATAAAGAGACTAACGGCAGAACGTAATTACCTTGTAAGGCAGAATGTAAAATCGATGCGCCCCACACCTCTTCATCGGTGTGGGGCGCATCGATTTTTATTTATCCAATCATTCAAATCAGAGATTCCCCCATAAGTCTTTTTACTCTTTTTTCTTATTATTTAACGTGAGTTCGACGAATTCACGTTATTTAAGTGTACCCCTCAGGGCCGTTGTGGTGAACCCGAGGGGTACACTCATTTTAATCTGCCATTTTCATCCCCAATAGAGGCAAAAACTCATCGCAACAGAAGAAATAGATTGTTATGAAACACACAAAACGAAAACAATGTGAAAAAATCTTACTGAATATCATGCTAAAGTAAGTTTTTTTTTGTACTTTTGCATGATTTTGCGAATTCGTGTACGAACGACACCTAATTTCGTAAGATCATACCATTAATAACGAAAAAAATAAACAATAAAAAATAATTAAAAAATGGCAGCATTACAAAAAATTAGAAGCAAGGGAGTACTCCTTGTTACAATCATTGCCGTAGCACTCTTCTTCTTTGTTGCAGGGGACCTTTTCAGAGGCCTGGAAAGCCTTTTCCAGAACTCCAGCCAGCAGATTGGAGAAGTGAATGGCAAATCCGTTTCAATCCAAGAGTATCAGAAAATGATTGATGACCTCGAGGGTTACTATGAGATTGTTCAGCAGAAAAGTTCTTTCAACGAGGACGAGCTGAACCGCATCAAGGACGAGGCTTGGCAGACTTACATTCAGTCACAGCTCATCCAGAAGCAGTGTGAAGAACTTGGCTTGGCAGTTTCTGACGACGAAGTTTCTGATGTTATCAGAAGTGGCTATAGCCAGATGCTCCAAGTGCCAATCTTCATGAACCAGCAAACTAATCGTTACGATTTCTCTATACTCAGCGGATTCCTTTCTGAGTACAAGAAGTTGAAAGATGCAGGTACACAGATTCCTGAAGCTTACGAAGACATCTATCAGTACTACCTCTTCGCACAGCGTCAGATTCGCGACCAGTTGCTCATGCAGAAATACCAGGCTCTCCTTTCACAGAGTTTCCTCTCTAATCCTGTAGAAGCAAAGATGGCCTTCGACAGTCGTGCTGACGAGGCTGATATTCTTCTTGCAGCGATTCCTGCATCTTCTGTAAAAGACGATGAAGTAACTGTTTCTGACGAAGAAATCAAAGCTAAGTACAATGCAGAAAAAGAAGAGTACCAGCAATATATTGAAACTCGTGACATCAAGATTATCGACATCCCTGTTGTTGCAAACGTTACAGACAAAGAAGCAACAGAAGCAGAAATGGATGAGATTGCTGCAAAATTGAATGATGCAGCAAACAGTACTACAGCCGGCAATGTTGTAAGACAAGCTGCATCTCTCATTCCTTACTCTGACATTTACAAAACAGCAGAGGCTTTCCCATCAATGATTGCATCGACTCTGGATTCTGCGGTTGTTGGCAGCGTAAAGCCTGTTACATACGATGCTTTGACTAACACTTACTACACTTACAAAGTGATTGGCAAAACCGTTCAGGCAGACTCTGTACTCTTCCGTCAACTTGGTGTTGTAGGCAAGGATGCAGCAGACATTGCTATCAAGGCAGACAGCATCATCACTGCTTTGAACAGCGGCGCTCAGTTTGGAGAAATCGCCAAGAAATACAATCAAGCTAGCGATTCAGCATGGATTGTTTCTGACCAGTTCCAAAACGCATCACTTGATATTGACAACTCCCTGTTTATCAGCACACTCTACGGAATGAAGGCCGGTGAGACAAAGAAATTGAAATTCGACAGCGGCGCAACAGTTATACTCCAAGTATTGGAAACTGCAAATCCTGTAACCAAGTACAATATTGCAGCAGTTGTAAAGGAACTCAAATTCTCAGACGAAACATACAACAGAGAGTACAACAAATTTTCTTCTTTCGTCGCAGAAAACACAACACTTGAACAAATCGAAGAGAATGCCGCTAAAAATGGTTACAATGTTCGCCCAATCAACGATTTGACTAATTCAGCTCACAACATTGCAAACATTCGTGCAACTCGCGAAGCGTTGAAGTGGGTATTTGACGAGGCTGAAGTTGGCGACGTATCTCCACTCTATGAATGTGGCAATAACGACCGTCTCCTCCTCGTGGCACTCACAGGTATTAACAAAGCCGGTTATCGCTCTGCTGAAAAGATGACAGAAGTGCTCAAAGAAGAACTCATGACTGAGAAAAAGATTGATAAAATCTACGAATCTGCTAAAAATGTAAAGAATATTGAAGAAGCAAAGAGCGTGCAAGATGCCATCATCGACACAGTCAAGCACGTTTCATTTAGCGCTCCTACATTTATTGCAGCCACAACCACTTCCGAGCCAGCAATTGGCGCTGCTGCCTACAAGACTGCAAAAGACGAATTTGCAGGTCCTATCAAGGGTAAAAATGGTGTTTATATGTTCCAGACACTCAACAAGACCAAGACATCAGAGCAATATGATGCTAAGTCAGAGCAGAACGCTGCAGCAATGAACAACTACCGTTACGTTTCTAACGCAATCATCAATACGCTCTATCTCAAAGCAAACGTAAAAGATAGCCGCTACAAGTTCTTCTAAAAAGAATAACTACACATTATTTATATATAAAGAGAAGACGGAAACATTTCCGTCTTCTCTTTATATTAACAAACTTAAAAACATACCAGAATACCTTAAACAGACTCCGTGATGGCACATTGCTTCATTTTCAAGCAGCATACCGCTTCATATAACAAAGAGCTATTGCTTTATAAGCTAACATGGCACAACATGATCTTTTTACCATAAATTCCTATTATTATTCCATAAGACCTTACTACATAAGCAAGAACCATTTCCACAAAATATTCAAACAAGAAATCCTTGTCCTTCCGTAAAAAACACTAAAATGATGATATACCCCCCAAAAAAATTTGGTTATATTGAAAAAAAAACATATATTTGCACAATAAAATGCATTTTTATGGTACAAAACCTATTAAACATAATTAAAGTCCTTCTAATTGCAGTTTGCCTGGCTATACCATGTGGAATGATGGCACAAGACAATTCTTCTCAACCTGAAATGGAGCAGAACCAGATTGTTGTAACTATCAGCAAAACCTATTTGCAGGTAAAACATGCAGAAGGGAATGTTCTAGAAATCTTTAGCCTCATAGGCGAGAAAGTATATACACAACGTATTGAAAGCGACTCAAAAACATACGAGTTATCTCAATTACACAAAGGATATTATATCGTCAAAATAGGCAAGCTTACACGCAAAATTTATTTGCACTAAATAATTATTTAACAGCAACATATAAGTGAAAGTCGGTTTTCTCTTGCAAGATACACTGTACTTTCACTTTTCTTTTTAATTATATTAAACCATTTCCTGCCAATTTTGTCAAATTAGGAGAATAAAGATAATGGGAAAAATAGACGAACAAGACATATTAAACAGGTTGCAAAATCCTCTCACCAGGCGAAGAGCCTTCGAGAGTATTGTCAACGTCTATTCACGCCAATTGTATTGGCAAATACATTACATCCTACAAAACCATGATGACACCGACGATGTACTCCAGAATACTTTCATCAAAGCATGGAAAGGGATAGAAAGATTCAAAGGGGATTCTGCCATGTATACATGGTTATACAGAATAGCTCACAATGAAGCAATTACATTTCTAAAACAACGCAAACAATTATACTCTATTGATGATGAAGACTTTACCGAGCAAGCAAATTTTGAAGCAGATGAGTATTTCGATGGAGATGCAACACAAAAACTCCTGATGCAGGCTGTTTCCACGCTACCAGCCAAACAACGACAAGTTTTCTGCCTCAAATACTTCGAAGATAAGAAATACGAGGAAATTTCCGAATTGGTCGGCACTAGCATTGGCGCATTAAAAGCATCATATCATATTGCCGTAGAAAAAATAACAACTTTTATCAAATCAAAAGAATAAAAAAATAGCATCCAAATTAAACCTTCGCTAAATTAGAACGTCCAACTAACAAACTAAAAACCAAAAAGTATGAGTAAAAAAGATAACCGAATATTGAATCAGGAATGTGGCAGATACCCATTTAAGGTTTCTGACGAATATTTCGACAATCTGACAGCTCGTATCATGGCACAGATTCCTGAAGAATCCGCAGGAAAAGAAACAAAAGTGATAAGCATACAGCGCAACCGCCGCAATCTTTGGATAAGCACAATATCCATCGCAGCATCTCTCGTGCTTGTTGCGACTATTGCACTAAAGTTCATTTCGATGCCATCATCCACCCCGATTGAAGAACAAACAGCAGACGTCTTGATTGACAATGATTATAACGAGGCG
>CAJGCU010000033.1 GCA_904501945.1 uncultured Bacteroidaceae bacterium | reverse complement strand
GGTGGTTCTATCATCGCTACTATCGTGAACCCAGAGCATCGTCCACAGATGGCTACAGTGCGCGACGGCGTGATGAAGAAGGAAATCCTTGATGAGAATTATAAGGGCGAAGTTATCAAGCATGATGTGGCAAAGTATGTTCCTGAAACAGACTATGTTGTGAAGGTGCTTGATCGTCATGTTGAGGCTGCTAAGCACAACCTGAAGGGTGCTCCAATCGTGATTGCCGGCGGTTATGGCGTTGGTGGTCCAGAGGGATTCAAGCTTCTTTTCGACCTTGCCAAGGAACTTCATGCAGAGGTTGGCGCAAGCCGTGCTGCTGTGGATGCTGGCTGGATTGACCACGATCGTCAGATTGGCCAGACTGGTACTACAGTCCGTCCAAAGGTGTACATCGCTTGCGGTATCTCAGGTGCTATCCAGCACGTTGCAGGTATGAAGGACTCTGGCATCATTATCTCTATCAACAACGACCCGCAGGCACCTATCAACCAGATTGCCGACTACATCATTAACGGCACCATCGAAGAGGTTGTTCCAAAGTTGATTAAGTATTATAAGAAGAATAGTAAGTAAATTGGAGTTAAAAGAAGATAAAGGAAGGTAGAAGAAGATAAAGGACAATAGTTATGACGCGGAAATTTGAGGATATAGTAGCATGGCAAAAAGCTCATCAGTTTGCAGTGATGACCTATCACGCGACAAGGGCTTTCCCAGACTTCGAGAAGTTTGGACTGTGTTCTCAGTTTCAACGTGCCGCAGTGTCTATTGCAGCTAACATTGCTGAAGGATACAAAAAATTGAGCAAGGCCGATAAACTACGTTTCTTCAATGTCTCTCAAGGTAGTCTCGAGGAGTGCAGATATTATTGTATCCTCTCAAGAGACCTTGGCTATATTGACGAAACAACCTATCAGCAACTCGTTCAGGCCATTTTTGATACCAGTTACATGCTGAATGCCTATATCAAAGGCGTCGTCAATGATAATGGCATCGAAGACTAATGTCCTCTATCTTCTTCTACCTTCTTTTATCTCCATCTATCTCCTTGAAAAAGAAAAAAATCATGGCAAATTCCTATACAGATGTTCCGGAAATTAAATTCCACATGGAACACCCGCTCATGAAGCGCATCGTAGAGCTGAAAGAGCGTAATTACGCTGACTACGGTCAGTATGACTATGCACCCAAGGACTACGAGGATGCACAGGAGAACTATGACAGCCTGCTCGAAATCACAGGCGAAATCAATGCCAACATCATCGGTCCTAATTCAGAGGATGTGGATGCAGAAGGCCCTCACTGCGAGAATGGCCGTGTGCGCTATGCCAGCAAGACTTATGAGAACCTCGATGCTACCATCAAGGCTGGTCTCTGCGGCATGACGATGCCCCGTCGTTACGGCGGTCTCAACTTGCCCAACGTGGTTTACACCGCTGCCAACGAAATCATCGCTGAAGGTGATGCTGGCTTTGAAAACATCTGGTCACTTCAGGACTGTATCGAGACTCTCTATGAGTTCGGCGACGAGGATCAGCGCAAGCGCTACATCCCACGTGTTTGTGCTGGCGAGACCATGTCTATGGACCTCACTGAGCCTGACGCAGGCTCTGACCTCCAGTCTGTGATGCTCAAGGCTACTTTTGACGAGAAGGAGAACTGCTGGCGCCTTAACGGTGTGAAACGTTTCATCACGAATGGTGACGCTGACATCCACCTTGTGCTTGCACGTTCAGTGGAGGGCACTCGCGATGGTCGCGGTCTCTCTATGTTCATCTATGACAAACGCAATGGTGGTGTTGACGTGCGTCGCATCGAGAACAAGATGGGTATTCACGGAAGCCCTACTTGCGAACTTGTTTACAAGAACGCCAAGGCAGAACTTTGTGGTTCAGAGAAGCTGGGCCTGATTAAGTATGTGATGGGACTGATGAACGGCGCTCGTCTGGGTATCGCTTCTCAGTCTGTAGGTGCAGAGCAGGCTGCTTACGAAGAGGCTATCAACTATGCTCGCGACCGCAAGCAGTTCGGCAAGGAAATTATCCACTTCCCAGCTGTGTACGACATGATTTCTCGTATCAAGGCAAAGCTCGATGCAGGTCGTTCGCTCCTCTATATGACAGCGCGTTACGTGGATATCTATAAAGCTCTTGATGATATTTCTAAGGAGCGTAAACTTACTCCAGAAGAGCGTGACGAGTTCAAGAAGTACAGCAAGCTTGCCGATGCCTTTACGCCATTGGCAAAGGGTATGAACTCTGAGTTTGCTAACGAATCTGCATACGACTCAATTCAGGTACACGGTGGTTCTGGCTTCATGCTTGAGTACAAGTGTCAGCGTGTTTATCGCGATGCTCGCATCATGTCTATCTATGAGGGAACAACTCAGCTTCAGACTGTTGCGGCCATCCGTTACATCACTTCTGGATTCTATGCTAATGTTATCAAGGAGTATGAGGCTGAGCCAGTTGCAGCAGAGTATGAAGCATATGCTATTCGTATTAAGGACATGGCAGACAAGCTTGCTTACTGTACTAATAAGGCTAAAGAAGCAAACAATCAGGATTATCTCGATCTTTGCTCACGCAAGCTTTACGAAATGACGGCATACACTATCATGTGTCATCTGCTCCTTCAGGATACACAGCGTGCTCCAGAGCTCTTTGGTAAGTCGCTCGTGGTGTTCATGAACTATGCGGAAAGTGAAGTGGCTAAGCACTTCAACTACCTTCTCAAGCTTGATGTGGATCAGATTGCAAGCTATGTGCAGGAGTAATCCTATATACATATAGTTAAGAAGGGTCGCCAACATTTTCTGTTGACGACCCTTTTTATACAGAATTCTTTTTCGTATTACACTTGCTGCATTAAATCTCGCGTGGGTTCGATGTAAGAATATTTTGTTTTTCTTCGGAGTTATAGGAAAGTTATTATACTCACGTTTTTTACCCTTAGACGGGCACCTGTTCGATGCTTCATGTTGTACCTCAAAAGGGGTGAGACTCTCACCTATGGTATAGGTAAGAGTCTCACTCCTTTTGAGGTTGTAAACGGATCTGAAAATAGGATGAATTTTGAGGATATCCGAAAGAGATAGAGATTGTTGTGAGCCAGGGGTTCTTCTGCCTTTAGCCAGACATTAAAGATTACGTAACTTCTTATACCGAACTCGCGTTAAATCTCGATTTTTTTGGAAATTGCTGCGTACAAAAAAAGGCTATTTTACAGTGGATCCACGTCGTAGTAGATGTTGAGGTTTTTAGCAATGGGAAGCGCGAGGATTTGGCTTTGTATGGAGAGAAGTGCTTCGCGTACTTGTGTGATGGGAGCTTGGTGCTCGATTTTGAGCATGATTTTTCGGATATATAGGGATTGTATCCTGGATACAGGCGGACGTTCTGGGCCAAGTACTCTGTCGCCAAAGATGGAACGGAGGCGCTCGCCAGTTTCGGTAGAGAGATGCTCAAGCAGCTGGTCGTCTCGATGACGCAGATATACGTTGATGAGGCGACGGAAAGGTGGGTAGCGGAAAAGTTGTCGTTCGGTCATCTGGTCATAGAACATTTGCCAATAGTCATTGACTGTTATATGTCGAATGATTTCGCTGTTGGCTGAGCGTGTCTGAAGGATGACTCGTCCGGGATGGAGGTTGCGACCAGCACGTCCTGCAACTTGGCTGAGTGTCTGAAAGGTGCGCTCGTAACTTCGGAAATCGGGTAAGTTGAGCATGGTGTCTGCGTCAAGTATGCCGACTACGGAAACATTGTCGAAGTCAAGTCCTTTGGTAACCATCTGTGTGCCGATAAGAATGTCTGCCTTGTGGTTGGAGAAGTCGTTGATGATGTGTTCGTATTGCTGGCGTGTTTTTGCGGTATCAAGGTCCATGCGGAGGGTTGTTGCTCCTTCAAACAACTGGGCTATTTGTTCTTCGACTTTTTCTGTGCCTACTCCGATGTCGGTAAATCGTTTTTCTTCACAAGCTGGACATTGTCCGGGAACAGGTGTGGAAAATCCGCAGTAGTGACAAGTGAGGGTGGAACTCTTTTTGTGGAGTGTAAGAGTGACATCGCAATGGGGGCATCGCGGTATCCATCCGCACTGTTGGCATTCGATGAAACTGGAGAATCCTCGACGGTTTTGGAAGAGGATAATCTGTTCTTTCTTCGTGAGGGCTTCTTGCATGGCTTCGATGAGGCGTGGCGAAAAAGCGCCTTTCATGAGTTTTTTACGTTTGGCTTCTTTGGTGTCAACTACCTCTACTGTGGGTAGTTGCATATTGCGGTATCGGTGTGTGAGCTGCACGTATCCGTAGCGTTCTTTGCGTGCCAGGTGGTACACTTCGAAACTGGGAGTAGCTGTGCCTAACAGGGTCTTTGCGCCAAACATATGGGCGAGCATAATGGCTGCACTGCGTGCGTGGTAGCGTGGTGCGGGTTCTTGTTGTTTGTAGCTGTGCTCATGCTCTTCGTCGATAATGACGAGACCTAAGTTTTTGAAAGGTAGGAAAATACTGGAGCGTACACCGAGAATGAGTTGGTAGGGAGTGTCGGAAGTCTGTCGCTTGTAAACATCAAGTCGCTGTGCATCAGTGAATTTGGAGTGATAAATACCCATCTTGTCGCCGAAGACGCGGCGGAGCCGTTCGGTAATTTGGGTGGTGAGGGCAATTTCTGGCAGCAAATAGAGGACTTGCTTTCCTTCTTGTAGGTATTTACAGATGAGGTGGATGTAGATTTCTGTTTTGCCTGATGAGGTGACTCCGTGCAGAAGTGTGACATTCTTGGTGAGGAAGGATGTTTCGATTTCTTCCATAGCTTTTTGCTGAAAGGGAGAAAGCGGGTTCTGTGTGGCAATATCACTGCATGGGAGGCTGCTTTGTGTGGCGGAACGGGTGCGGCGTGTGGCGGTTTTGAGTGCTTTTTCGTCCTTGGGTTTCATGGCTCCAGGCAGCGCTGCTTTCATTACATCGCCGAGGGGGCAGATGTAGTAGCTGGCAATCCATTGCCAGAAGCGAAACTGTTGCTCGTTGACAACGGGGTGTTCGTCAGGCACTTCCATAATGGCTTTGAGCTCGACGCCTTGTGGCATGTTGCTGTGGGTACAGAGGACGATGCCTGTGTAAATTTTGCTTTTGCCGAACGGCACAACGACTCTGCAACCTCGCATCACTCTTTCTTCCAATTCTTTGGGGACGAGGTATGTGAAGTTGTCGAATGCAATAGGAAGTATGACGTCGGCGAGCATCTTTGTCGTTTTACGATGATGCGGTTTTGAGGTTGGCTGTTTGTGTAACCTCAAAACCGCATAGTTTGTAATTGAAAGTTCCTAGTTTAGAAGATGTAAGTCAGAGAAACTTGGTGGGTGTTGTTCTTGAGTTTGCCTTTTACACCTTGTATTGCTGTGTTAAGAACTGATGCTTCAGCTGTTTTGCCGATACCAATGTTGTAGTTGTAACCTACCCGGATGTGCTTGAGGGCAGTTACACCTGCGCCAATGTTCCAAGAGAATTCGGATTTGTTTAGTTCCCATCCCTGTTGGATGTTGGCAGGTTTCCAGCTTCTGTCGCCCACGTTCCATGAAAATTGGGGGCCTGTTGCGAAATATACGCTTGCAAGGCTGCTGAATCCAATGGTGTATTTAGCGTTGATAGGCAGTGATACGTAGTGCAGTGTCTTCTTGCTTTCGCTGGTTCCGTCGGAAAGTGCGATGCTCTTGTTTTCATAGAGGAGAGATGCCTCTACTCCGAGGCCTGCAAGAGGAATGGTGAAGTCGGCTGTAACACCGGCGAAGAATCCTGTACGGTTGTCGCCATCAAGATTACCTTGATAATCTTTCAAACTGACTGAGTTCATGTTGAGGCCGGCCTTTACACCGAATTTGAATTGTGCCTGAGATGGCAGTGCGAATGAGAGAGCTGCAACGAGTACGGCAAAGCTCAAGATGTTCTTTTTCATACGCTTAGAGTTCTTAATGATTAATGTTTGTTAATTGTTGAGGACAAAGTAAATACTTTTTTCTTGAATAAAGAAATATTTGGACAAAAAGTTTTGTTGCGAAGGTTAATTCCGTCGGATTTATAGGGCGCTTTCATGTTCTGATTATATGTTTATTGATTTTTCCCCCACCTTTTTGTAAAAATGTTGATTTGTGTAAAAATCAGATGGTTAAAGGGTTATAAACATCCCTGTTGATAAGTTTTTTGAAAAAAAATAAATATTTGTGGGGAATTGTGGGGGAATTTATGTATATTTGCACATTCTTTAACGATCGTACTCAAAAAGGACATAAAAATTATTGTTATTTCATTGAATTTGATTGTAAAATGCGATTTATAGGAGATTTTTCAGCAAAGACGGATGCCAAGGGACGTGTATTTTTGCCCGTGGCATTTAGGAAGATACTCGATGCAGAAGGCGAGCTGAGGCTTGTCTTGCGTAAGGATATTTTCCAAAAATGTTTGGTGCTGTATCCTGAGTCGGTCTGGAATGCCCAGCTTGATGGTTTAAGGTGTGGTTTGAATCAGTGGAATAGCAAAGATCAGATGATGTTGCGTCAATTTGTGGCAGATGCGGAACAAGTGGAACTAGACAGTCAGGGGCGTTTGCTTATTTCAAAGGCCAAATTGCAATATGCAGGCATTGAAGGGGACGTGCGTTTTCTTGCTATGGTTGACCGTGTTGAAGTGTGGAGCAAACAAATGTTTGAGGCGTTGATGGAACAGTGTGATATTTTGGGTGGGGAGATGGAACAGAGGTTCGGTGAAAAAGATGGTATATTCTAAAGAAGGAGGACGTGTGATGGCTGAGAGTAACGAAGTGTATCATGTGCCGGTACTTCTTGAAGAGAGCATAGAGGGACTGAATATTGGTGTAGGAGGCTGTTTTGTAGATGTGACGTTTGGTGGAGGTGGACATAGTCGGGAGATTCTTTCAAGGCTGAAATCCGATGCTCGTTTGTATAGTTTTGATCAAGATGCAGATGCGGAGAAGAATGCGGAGGACTTTGACAGGGAACGTTTTACGTTTGTGAGAAGTAATTTTCGGTTCTTGAAGAATTTCATGAAGTTCCATGGTGAAGAGGGGATTGATGGATTGTTGGCGGATCTTGGTGTGAGCTCTCATCATTTTGACGATTCGGAACGTGGTTTTTCTTTTCGTTTTGATGGTAAACTTGACATGAGGATGAACCAACGTGCAGGAAAGACAGCCGCAGATGTTGTGAATACGTATGATGAGAAGCGTCTGGCAGATATTTTCTACTTGTATGGAGAGTTGAAGCAGAGTCGGAAGATTGCGGCAGCCGTTGTGAAGGCAAGGCAAAGCAAACGAATTGACACGGTGGCGGACTTTTTGGAGGTGGTAAAAGTGTTCTTTCGTAGCGAGCGGGAAAAGAAGGATATGGCAAAGGTGTTTCAAGCCTTGAGAATCGAGGTGAATCATGAGATGGATGCTTTGCGTGAAATGCTGAAAGGGGCTACCGATATGCTGAAGCCGGGAGGAAGGTTGGTGGTGATTACTTATCATTCGCTGGAAGACCGAATCGTCAAGAATTTGATGAAAACGGGGAATGTTGAAGGTCGAGAGGAAAAGGATTTTTACGGTAGGGTGAATACGCCGTACCGTTTGGTGAACAGGCAAGTGATTGTACCAAGCAATGAAGAAATGAAACGAAATCCTCGCAGCCGAAGCGCAAAACTGAGAATTGCAGAAAAACTATGAATCCACGCCTGAAGCAGGCGATAAAGTGAGTTATACATTATTATATTTTAAGAGGATGAATGTTACCCTCCTAAAAACGGAATGTTATGTTGAAGAAAAAGGAAAATCCTAATTTGGGGGAGGAGTTGCGAATGGCTCTTCCGGAAGATGCTGGGGCAGAGCATGAAGATATGCTGGATGACCAGGAGGCTATGGAAGCGAAAGAGGCCATGGAGGCCATGCGGAAGTTTACGGATGAAGATGAGGACGAGAAGGGAGAAATTTCAATCAAGTCGATTCTTGGAGGTGACTTCCTCATGAGTAAGT
Organism: uncultured Bacteroidaceae bacterium; assembly: GCA_904501945.1. Taxonomy (GTDB): domain Bacteria; phylum Bacteroidota; class Bacteroidia; order Bacteroidales; family Bacteroidaceae; genus Minthosoma. The sequence continues at coordinate 12,773 of CAJGCU010000033.1, read as the reverse complement.
TTGTCATCAAGCAAATTATGTTTGTAATATTTTGTGTTTCCTTGATGATATTATATACGGCTAATAGATATGATAGTCAGCAAGATGCTATTTTGATAGATAGCTTGAGAAATCATTTGCAGGACGTGAAGTACAATGTGCTTACTCAGTCAAGTGAACTGATGAATTTGGTTCGGCAGTCTAACGTTGAGAAGAAACTGCGGACAACGGATGATAGTTTGTTGCGAAATTCGATTACTCCTCCTTTTTTGATTAAGATGGATGATGACGATGAGGAGGAAGAGGAGCGTGGGTTGCTGGAAGTGGTAGTGGAACAAGATGTACAACTTGCCGATTCTCAGAGATTGAAGGAACAGATATAGTAAGAGAAAAGGTGCATTGTTATGAAGTTTGACAAGAAGTATATTAGCACTCGTATTACGGTGATTGTTGTGATGGCAGCTCTGTTGGTGATTGCCATCATTGCTCGCGCTGTGGTGACAGCTACTGTCGAGAACGAGAAGTGGAAGGAGTTGGGGGCTGTGAGTGTCGGGGATACGCTGCCGATGCCTGCGGCGCGAGGCAATATTCTGAGTGCTGACGGACAGCTGATGGCGAGCAGCTTGCCTGATTATAAGGTGTACATCGATTTCTTGTCGGGAGTGGAACGTTATGATTCGCTTGATGCTAACGGAAAGAAAATCAGAGTGTATGACGCGAAGCAGATGGCGAAAAAAGATACGATGTGGCTGGAAAGTATGGACACTATTTGTCGAGGTTTGGCGAATATTTGTCCTAACTATACGTATGAAGAACATCGGAAGCATTTGATGGCAGGTTTGGATGGACATAAGCGATATTGGGATGTTTCACCACGTATGGTGCTGAATTTCATTCAGTATAATGAATTGATGAAATTGCCCGTTTTCAATAAGAAGAATCGCTATGAGAGCGGTTTGCAGATTATCCCGCGCAATAATAGAAACAAGCCATTCGGCTCTTTGGCTAAACGTACACTTGGCGAGATGTTTGGTGCGAAGGATTCTGCGCGTTCGGGTTTGGAATTGGCCTATGATTCTTTGCTGAGAGGGGAACCGGGAAGAATGCATAATAAGAAAGTTTTGTCAAAATATCTTTCTATTGTTGACAAGGAACCTGTGGATGGGTATGATCTCGTGAGCACAATCGATGTGAGTATGCAGGATATTTGCGAAAGTGCTCTTCGGGAGAAACTGCATGAGTTAAATGCATCAATGGGTGTTGTTGTGCTGATGGAGGTGAAGACTGGTGATGTGAAGGCCATTGTCAACTTGATGCGTTATGATGACGGCAATTATTATGAAGCGAGAAATTATGCGCTTGCGGCTTTGATGGAGCCGGGTTCTACATTTAAGACAGCTTCAATTATGGTGGCTCTTGACGATGGCTACATTACACCAAGGACTGTTGTTGATACGGGTAATGGTATCTATAATATGCATGGGGCAAAGATGAAAGACCATAACTGGGCGACGCGAGGCGGTTACGGTGTGCTGGATGTGCCACATATCTTGATGGTTTCTAGCAATATAGGTGTAAGTCGAATAGTGGATGAGAACTATCATAATCAGCCTCAAAAGTTTGTGGAAGGATTGCGTCGAGTCGGTATAGGCACACCGTTGGGACTTCCATTTGATGGTGCTGCAGATCCTGTAATTCGTATGCCAAATAAGGCGAACTGGTCGAAGACTGCTTTGGCGTGGATGTCTATTGGTTATGAAACTCAGATTCCGCCTATCAGTACTGTCGCATTCTATAATGCCATTGCAAATGGGGGTAAAATGGTGCGTCCTCGTTTTGTGAAAGGAATTTCTAAAAAAGGTGAAATGGTTGAGGAGTTTCCTGTTGAAGTGATTAAGCCGCAGATTTGTAAGAAATCGACGTTGGCTGATATCCAGAACATCCTCTATCGTGTTGTGAATGATAAAGAAGGACTTGGAAAAAAGGCAGGAAATCCATATTTCCATGTGAGCGGAAAGACCGGTACAGCACAGGTGGCTACAGGTGGCGGCTATAAGAGTGGACACAATGAGCATCTTGTCAGTTTTTGTGGTTATTATCCATCAGAGGAACCTAAATATACGTGTGTCGTGGCGATTCGCCATGCTTATTATGTGGCGAGTGGTGGCGGTCAGGCAGGTCCTGTGTTCTCCAAAATAGCCCAGCGTATCTATTCAAAGGATGTGACGACGGACATCAATGTGGCGCGAGATACAACGGCGGTGTTTGTTCCTGATGTAAAAGACGGGAATGTGATGGCTGCTCGTTATGTGCTTGATGAACTTGGATTGAAAACTCATGGGGCTCATGGTTATGAATGGGGAACCGCTTCGGTAGGAAATGAAAGGGTAGAATTTGAGTCGGTAATACAAAATGAAAATATCGTTCCTAATGTGATAGGCATGGGTGCAAAAGATGCAGTTTTTGCAATGACTTCAAAAGGAATAAAAGTAAGGATGAGAGGACGGGGAAAGGTCGTGGGGCAGAGTGTTGCTGCTGGCAAACGAGTTGTGAAAGGACAGACGGTTATGTTGGAACTCAATCATTCAAGATAAAATGAAATTCGAAGAGATTATTTCTGCAATAGAGGTCCTTGAAATCAAGGGTGATGTTAAATGTGACATCTGTGGTGTCCAGATAGATTCTCGTCAGGTTACTGAGGAGTGTTTGTTTGTTGCAGTGAAAGGCACTGTGGCTGATGGTCATAATTATATAGGCAAGGCAATTGAAAATGGTGCGGTTGCGGTGCTTTGTGAGGTGATGCCGGACCAGCTCTTTGAGCATGTGGTGTATGTAAGAGTGAGGAATACGGAACAGCTTGTTGGTCAGGTGGCAACGGTCTTTTACGGGAATCCGACTAAACTTCTGAAACTAGTGGGGGTGACAGGAACGAATGGTAAAACAACTATTGCGACTGTGCTGTACGAAATGTTTCGTTGGATGGGCTATAAAGCAGGTTTGCTGTCCACTGTGGCTAATTATATAGACGGAGAGATGATTCCGACAGAACACACGACTCCTGATCCGATTACGCTGAATGCATTGTTGGCGCGTATGGTGAAGGCCGGATGTGAGTATGTGTTTATGGAGGTGAGCAGCCATAGTATTGTACAGAACAGAATAGGGGGATTGACTTTTGCGGGAGGTTTGTTTACGAATATTACTCGTGACCATCTGGATTACCATAAAACATTTGATAATTATATTAAAGCTAAAAAGCAATTCTTTGATAATCTGCCTGCTACGGCCTTTGCTGTTACTAATGCTGACGATAAGAATGGCTTGGTGATGACGCAGAACACGAAGGCGCAAGTGAGGACCTATTCGGTACATAGTCCTGCTGATTTCAAGGCAAAAATTATAGAATGCCATTTTGAGGGGATGTATCTTGTAATGAACGGAAAAGAAGTGGGTGTTCAGTTTATTGGGAAGTTTAATGTGAGCAATTTACTTGCAGTGTTTGGAGCGGCTGTCATGCTGGGTGTTCCTGAGCAGGAAGTGCTTGTTGCCTTGAGTGCAATGAAGCCAGTAAATGGAAGATTTGAAGCTTTGTGTTCTCCATCTGGATATACAGCCATTGTGGATTATGCGCATACTCCTGATGCATTGGATAATGTGTTGAGCGCAATTCATGAGGTATTGGATGGGAAAGGCGAAGTGATTACGGTCTGTGGAGCTGGTGGAAATCGCGATAAAGGTAAGCGCCCGTTGATGGCTCGTGAGGCTGTGAAGCAGAGTGATAGGGTTATCATTACAAGTGACAATCCTCGTTTTGAAGATCCGCAAGAAATCATCAATGATATGCTTGCAGGACTTGATGAAGAAGAAATGAAGAAAGTTGTCTCGATTGTGGATCGTCGGCAGGCAATCAAGACTGCTTGTATGATGGCAAAAAGTGGTGATGTAATTCTTGTGGCAGGAAAGGGTCATGAGGACTATCAAGATGTGAAGGGGGTGAAATATCATTTTGATGATAAAGAGGAAGTTAGAACCTGTTTCTAATATGAAGTAAATAGAAATAAAAAAATATCAAGAGACGTGTTATACGAGTTGTTTGGATATTTAGACAGTTTAGATATTCCTGGCGCAGGAATGTTTAGTTATGTGTCTTTCAGAGCGTTGACATCGCTGATAATGTCATTGATTATCTCGCTGATTGCAGGTGAATTTTTTATCAAATATATGCGCAGGAAAAACCACATCGAAGAAGCTCGAGATGCAGCTATAGATCCTTATGGGGTGCAGAAAAAGGGTGTCCCTTCAATGGGTGGTGTGGTGATACTTGCGGCTGTGCTTGTTCCAGCTCTTCTTATGGGGCGGTTGGATAATGTTTATATGGTTCTGCTGATTGCGACTATCGCCTTTTTCGGGATTATAGGATTTTTAGATGATAAAATAAAGCTTGGCGGTAATAAAGATGGACTGGCTCCGAGATGGAAAATGCTGGCACAGCTGGCATTTGGTGTGTGTGTAGGCTTGACGTTGTGGCTGAGTCCTGATGCTGTTGTGCGTGAAAATGTTGAACGTGAGATTGGTGATAAAGTTGAAGTGTATCATAAAAGTCAAGCTCGAAAAAGTACAGTGACGACGCTTCCGTTCTTTAAGAATAATAATATTGATTATTATGAAGTGTTTGATTTCGTGAAAGATGGAAAGACGAAACGAGCTTGTGGGTGGATTTTGTTTGTGCTTGTGACAACTTTTGTCATTGCGGCTGTGAGCAATGGCGCTAACTTGAATGATGGAATGGATGGCATGTGTGCAGGTAATTCAGCTATCATAGGAGTGACGTTAGGAATTTTGGCTTATGTAAGTGGACATATTCAAATTGCAAGTTATCTGAATGTGATGTACATACCTGGCTCAGAAGAGATTGTGGTTTTCTTGTGTGCTTTTGTGGGTGCTTTGGTTGGATTTCTTTGGTATAATGCTTATCCTGCAAAAGTCTTTATGGGTGATACGGGAAGCCTTGCCATTGGTGGAGTGATAGCGGTTACGGCAGTTATTATCCACAAGGAGCTGTTGCTTCCTATTTTGTGTGGTATCTTCTTGATGGAAAGCGTGTCGGTAATGCTTCAGGTCGCGTATGCTAAGAAAGGAAATGCGAGAGGGCAGAAATGGAGAGTGTTTAAAAGAGCGCCGTTCCATGACCACTATCGTCACAAAATGGAAGATGGGGTGAAATACCTTATTAAGCGACCTCATGGATTGCTGTTTGAGTCGATGATTACAACGAGATTTTGGATTGTGACTATTTTGCTTGCTGCTATAACACTAATAACATTGAAGATAAGATGAAAAGGATTGTTGTGCTGGGGGCTGCGGAGAGCGGTGTAGGCGCTGCTGTGCTGGCCCAAAAGAAAGGGTTTGATGTCTTTGTCAGTGATATGTCAAAGATAAAAGACAAGTATAAGGAACTTTTGAACGGATATGGTATTGTTTGGGAAGAGGGGACTCATACAGAGGCACTTATCTTAAATGCGGATGAGGTAATCAAAAGTCCAGGAATCCCTGATGAGGCTCCTGTTGTTCAAAAAATAAAAAGAAAAAATATTCCCATTATTTCTGAGATTGAGTTTGCAGGTCGTTATACTCAGGCGAAGATGATTTGTATAACTGGAAGTAATGGTAAAACGACAACTACATCTCTCATTTACCATATTCTGAAAAAGGCTGGGTATAATGTAGGATTGGCCGGCAATATCGGAAGTAGCCTTGCTCTTCAGGTGGCTGAGAATAATTACGATTATTATGTGATAGAGTTGAGCAGTTTCCAGTTGGATAATATGTATGACTTCAAGGCTGATATAGCTGTGTTGATGAACATCACGCCTGACCACCTTGACCGCTACGACTTCAATATGCAGAATTATGTGGATTCAAAGATGCGTATTGTTCGGAATCAGACAGAGCAAGATGCGTTTGTCTTCTGGAATGACGACCCGATTGTTGCGGAAGAGTTGAGAAAGTATAATATTAAGGCTAAGTTGTGCCCGTTCAGCGAGTTTAAGAGCGACAGCGTGATAGGCTATGTGGATGAAGAAGAGTACGTGATTGAGGGTCCGGTTCCTTTCAATATGGAACAAGAGGAACTGGCGCTATGTGGAAAGCATAATCTCTACAATTCTTTGGCTGCTGGCATAACGGCAGATTTGGCAGGGGTTAGCAATGATAAGATTCGTGAGGGATTGAAGACATTCGAGGGCGTGGAGCATCGCTTGGAAAAGGTGGCTAGAGTACGTGGTGTGGAGTTTGTGAATGATTCTAAGGCAACCAATGTCAATGCCTGCTGGTATGCGCTTGACAGTATGCGTACTCCTACTGTGCTGATTCTTGGAGGAAAGGATAAGGGAAACGATTACTCGGAGATATTTGAACTTGTCAGAGAAAAGTGTATTGGGCTCGTCTTTTTAGGTGTGGATAATTCGAAACTGCATGTAGCATTTGATGGTTTCGGCATCCCGATTGCAGATGTGCGTAGCATGAAAGATTGCGTGGATGAGTGTTTCAAAATGGCAAGACCTGGCAGCACGGTTCTGCTGAGTCCTTGCTGTGCAAGTTTTGACTTGTTTAAGAATATGGAAGATCGTGGCGAGCAGTTCAAGGAGTGTGTAAGACGCCTTTAATTTACTTGTGGAGTCTTCATTGTAGAACTTCCGAAGAGGTGCAGAGTTCCTGATGGATATGTTTGGACGGGTTTTGAGATGCAGTGGATAGATAGGATTTTAATGTTTGAAAGATATGGGAAAGTTAGTGAATGCCCTGTTTGGGGGTAACCTTTTTAAAGGCGACAAGGGAGTGTGGATGATATACTTTTTCCTTTGTATGATTTCGTTGGTTGAGGTGTATAGCGCTTCAAGCCGATTGACCTTCGATGGCGGAACTCACTGGGGTACGATGGTGAGTCAGGCTGGTTTTTTACTGGTTGGACTGATCGTCATCTTGGTGGTTCATCGTATTCCTTGTAAGTGGTTCATGCTGTTCCCGTTTATATTGCTGCCGGCTGCTATTTGCTTGCTGCTGTATGCGGCTGTGCTGGGTGGCGGTGCTGAGTTGAATGAAACCAATCGTTGGATTAAAGTGGGCTCTTTCAGCTTTCAGCCTTCCGAGTTGGCAAAAGCGGCGCTTCTGATGACAGCGGCTGTGGTGCTTGCAAAAACGCAGGCCGAGAGAGAGGACATTGTAAATGGTAAAAAACGGAAGATTGTGGGTGCGATAAAGGGGAAGCGGTATTTGGCTTTTGCCATTGTTGGTGGTGCTGCCATCATTATTTGCGGCTTGATTTTTATGGATAATGTTTCAACAGCCTTGATGTTGATGCTTGTTGTCATCATCATGATGTTTGTTGGCCATGTGCCTAAGGATTTGATGTTTAAAGGTTTTCTTTCTCTTTTTGCTGCAGGCGTTTTGGTTGTGATGGTAGCTTTGGTTATTCCGGATAAGACCTTGAAGGAGAATCGTGCTTTGAAGCGTGTCGTGACGGTGAAGCATCGTGTTAATCGTATGTTTGAGTCGTATGAAAAACCAGAAAGCGAAGGAGAAAAAAAGGTTGATGCAAAGAAGTTTCTAAATGATGAAAATTCACAGAAAACGTATGCTTTCATTGCCATTGCTAATTCTAATCTCATTGGTTTAGGGCCTGGTAATTCTATACAGCGAGACTTTTTACAGCATGCTGAGTCGGATTTCATCTATGCTATTATCATCGAGGAACTGGGAATCTTTGGTGCAGTTTTTGTAGCCTTCCTTTATTTGGCTTTGCTGATTAGAGTGGGACGAATTGCGATGAGGTGCCCGACTTTCTTCCCCGCTTTTCTTGTGTTGGGGTTTGGTATCATGATTGTTTTGCAGGCGTTTGTGAATATGTCTGTAGCAGTCTTCCCTGGTGTTGTGACAGGACAGCCTTTGCCACTGATTAGTAAGGGAGGTACATCAATTTTGATAACAAGTTTTTATATCGGTGTGATTCTTAGCGTGAGCCGTTATGTTAAGAAGAAGGAACAGAAAGCACCTTTGGTAGAGGCCGTTCCTGATGGGGAAACAAGTGAATATTATACGGATGGAGCAATGTCTTAAAGGCAAAAAGGTCGAAGAACTGATTTTTTGTGAACGAGAACAAGAATTTGTGTGCTTTTATGTTTGAAAATCCGTTATTTATTTGTATTTTTGCTCATTGAAATTAATGACAGAAAAGCATGGAACAAAATAGACCTTTAAGAGTGATTGTAAGCGGCGGTGGAACAGGTGGACATATCTTTCCTGCGGTATCAATAGCTAATGCTATTAAGAAGCAGCATTCTGAGGCTGAAATTTTGTTTGTGGGTGCTGAAAGGCGTATGGAGATGCAGCGTGTTCCTGCGGCAGGGTACAAAATTTTAGGTCTCCCGGTACGCGGACTTATTCGTCCGCTGTGGAGTCCGAAAAATATACTGGTGATGCTCGACTTTTTGAAGAGCAAGAAGATGGTGAAAAATATCATTCGCGATTTCAAACCTCAAGTGGCGGTTGGTGTTGGCGGATACGCGTCTGCTCCAACTTTGAATGCGGCTTACGCAATGGGTATTCCGTGCCTGATTCAGGAGCAGAATTCGTATGCGGGCGTAACCAACAAGTCGCTTGGGAAAAAAGCTCAAAAGGTGTGTGTGGCATATAGCGGAATGGAGCGCTTCTTCCCTGCGGATAAGATTATTATGACGGGAAATCCTGTGCGTCAGAATTTGCTTGAGACAAAGATGACGAAAGAGGGAGCTAGGTTGAGCTTTGGATTAGAGCCAAATAAAAAAACCGTTTTGGTGATTGGTGGAAGCCTCGGCGCAAAGACAATGAATGAAAGTGTCTTGAAGCATTTGGATGAAATCCGTAAAAGTGATGCCCAGTTTATTTGGCAGACAGGAAAATACTACAGCCAGGACATTGCGGAAGCGTTAACTCAGAAGGAGGATGTTCCTAACATGAAGGTGATGGATTTTATTGGTAGCATGGACAATGCTTATGCCGCAGCCGATATTGTTGTAAGTCGTGCTGGAGCAAGTTCTATATCTGAGCTATGTTTGTTGGGTAAGCCTTGTATCCTTGTTCCTTCGCCCAATGTGGCAGAAGACCATCAAACTAAGAATGCCCTTGCGCTTTCAACGAAGGATGCGGCCATTTTTATTGCAGATAAAGATGCGAAAGATGCGTTAATCACTACGGTATTGAGAACAATTGAGGACGATGCGAAGCTGGCGTCATTGAGTGAGAATGTGAAAAAGCTCGCTTTCCACAATTCGGCCGATGTGATAGCAGAAGAAGTTTATAAGTTGGCAATAGAGTATAAAAACAAGAAGAAGTGATGCAGTCGAAGGAGATAAAGTCTGTTTATTTTGTTGGCGCTGGTGGCATTGGTATGAGCGCATTGGTGCGTTATTTCCTGACAAAGGGGTATAATGTGGGCGGTTATGACAAGACGCCAAGCGAACTGACAGAACGGCTGATTGAAGAAGGGGCGAAAATCCATTATGAGGAGAATGTTGACACAATAGAAGACTGTTTCAAGCAGGAAAATAGTACATTGGTGGTGTATACTCCAGCTATCCCTGCTACTCACAAGGAATTGGTGTATTTCCGCGAACATGGTTTCGAGATACAGAAACGTGCGCAGGTGCTGGGATTCTTGACGCAGTCGCACAAGGGGCTTTGTGTGGCAGGAACACACGGCAAGACTTCTACTTCTACTATGGCGGCACATCTGCTACATCAGAGCAAGGTGGATTGCAATGCTTTTCTTGGTGGCATATCAAAGAATTACGGAACAAACTATATTCTTTCCGAAAGTGACTATGTCGTGATTGAAGCAGATGAGTTCGACCGCTCATTCCATTGGCTCCGTCCTTATATGACGGTTATTACGGCAACAGATCCCGACCATTTGGATATTTATGGAACGAAAGAAGCTTATTTGGAAAGTTTCCGCAAATACACGACGCTGATTCAGCCAGGCGGCGCATTGATTATCCACAAAGGTTTGGAGATGAAGGCTGATGTGCAAGAAGGCGTGAATGTGTATGAATATTCGCGAGAATCTGGCGATTTCCATGCAGAGAACATTCGTATAGGAGGGGGAGAAATCGTGTTTGACTTTGTCCATCCATCGGGTATGATAAAAAATATTCAGTTAGGTGTGCCAGTCAGCATCAATATTGACAATGGTATTGCAGCTATGGCTTTGGCTATTCTGAATGGCGTGGATGAGAATGAAATTCGTGAGGGAATGAAGAGCTTTGCTGGTGTTGACCGTCGTTTCGACTTCAAGGTCAAGACAGATAAGATGGTGTTCCTTAGTGATTATGCGCATCACCCCAATGAGATTGAGCAGAGTGTGAAGTCTGTGAGGGGGCTTTATCAAGACAAGAAGATAGCAGCCATTTTTCAGCCGCATCTTTACACTCGTACGCGAGATTTCTATAAGGAATTTGCTGCTGCGCTTTCGTTGCTTGATTGTGTTTATTTGTGCGACATTTATCCAGCACGTGAATTGCCGATAGAAGGTGTGAGCAGCCAACTCATTTATGACAATTTACGGCCAGGCATAGAAAAGTATCTCATTCGTAAAGAAGATATTCTAGATGTGGCAAAAACGAAAAACTTTGATGTGCTGATGTCGTTGGGAGCTGGCGATATAGAAGAATATGTGCCGAGGATTGCGAATATACTTTCGGAACAAAGTGCCGAAAATGGGCAGGTTGTGTAAAAAAAGGTGAACTTGATATGAAAAAAGCCAAGGTTGCTAAAATTCTGAAGATAGTTTTTGTGTCATTGTTCTCTCTTTGCATAATGACATATATGGTTTACGCGATGCTGTTCCTGTCACATCCTGATGAGGAAGAAATCTGTGAGGATGTGGAAATGATTGTGAATCAGGATGTAAATACGTTGTTCTTTAATAAAAAAGATGTTGAGGAACTGTTGAAAAAAGCACAGGTGTATCCCAAGGGGATGCTGATGAAGGATGTTAATACGAAGAAGATAGAAGAGGTTGTCCGCGAAAACGAGTTTGTGTCAGAAGTGGAATGCTATAAGTCCGCCAAAGGTAAGCTGTATGTGAAGGTAAAGCAAAGAGTTCCAGTGGTTTTCGTGGCTCCTGATGGACGTGACGGATTCTTTGTTGACGCGGCAGGCAAAATTATCCCTAATAATGGTAATGTCGTGAATCTCGTTGTTGCTTCAGGCGACATTGATGATAAATACGCCAGTACGAATTTGGCTGAATTTGGACAGTTCTTGCAAAATGATGCGTTTTGGAATAACCAGATAGAGCAGATCTATGTGTTGAAGAATAAGAAAGGGAAACGAGTTGTGGAATTGGTTCCGAGAGTGGGCGACCACATCGTTTATCTGGGCTCTATTGATGAGTTTCAGAAAAAACTTCGCAAACTCAAAATTTTCTATGATAAGGCGATAGATACAGTAGGCTGGAATAAGTATGCGAGAGTGAATCTTGAATACGAAAATCAGATTATCTGTACCCAAAAGGAGAGATAAATATCTTGTGTTGAAAAATTTAAAGTATAACATATATGGCTATTTCTGATAAAGATTTCATTGTAGCGATAGAATTGGGTTCTTTTAAGATCTCTGGTATCGCTGGTAAAAAGAAAGATGGAACGATGCAGATTCTCGCTTATGCAGAGGAAAAAACCTCTGGATGCGTGAGACGAGGTGTCGTTTATAACATTGAGAAAACATATCAGAGTGTTAACAACATCATAACCAAACTTGAGTCAGTGCTCAAGACGAAAATAACGCGTGCTTATGTTGGACTTGGTGGTCAGTCGGTGCGTTCTTATAAGTGTGTGATTAAACGAAATCTCTTGACTCAAAGTTATATTACCAATGATGTAATTGACGCAATCCGTCAGGAAAGTTGCGAAATTCCTTTCAGCGATTATGAAATGCTGGAAAATTATCCACAAGAATTTGTTGTGGATTCAAGCATTATTGCTGATCCTGTTGGCGTGATGGGTACAAACATTGAAGGTGAATTTCTTGATGTGATAGCAAAACACAATCTTCGTGCAAATATCGAGACCGTATTTGCGAACACAAATGTTGATGTTGTTGAAGAATTGATTTCTCCACTTCAATTGGCCAATAATGTGCTGACTGATGCCGAAAAGCGTTCCGGATGTGCGTTGATAGACTTAGGAGCGGAAACAACGACGCTTGTTGTGTATAAGAATAATATTGTTCGTTATTTGGTAACCATTCCGCTAGGAAGCAATAATATCAACAAAGACTTGTCTACACTTCCTATCGATGAGGCTGAAGCAGAAGAGGTGAAACTGAAGTATGGAGATGCTTGCAGAGAATCTGATGCTTTGGAAGAATCAGAGAATCAGTCTTATACGACAACGGATGGTCGTCAGATAGATGTGGCAACAATTAAGAATGTCATTGAGGCAAGAATCAGCGAGATTGTGGCAAATATCAGCAACCAGATTATCAATTCCGACTACAGTGGAAAGCTTCTTGCAGGCATCGTCATTACTGGAGGAGGCAGTAATATGAAGAACATTGTCAAGGCTTTTGTTAAGGCAACAAAGATTGATAAGGTTCGTGTAGCCAATAAAGTCAACCAGATGGTTGTGAAAACCTCTAATGCTTCAAGCATCGCATTGGATAGCGCGCAGACCACTTCGATTGTGTCGCTTCTTTTGGCAGGAACAGTTCCTTGTGGCGGTGATGCTTTTGATGGTCGTCCAGATATGTTCGATCAG
>CAJGCU010000032.1 GCA_904501945.1 uncultured Bacteroidaceae bacterium | reverse complement strand
TTTGACTGTGACTTTTGTGTGCAATAAAGGTTTTCTCATTATAGTTCTGATTTATATAGATTATCAATTTCTTCTTTGGGAACATAAACATAGTTACCGATTTGACGGGAGGGAATAGAGTATTTTCTGACATGTGCCCATACGGAGCTATCGTTGATATGGTATTTCTCACAGATTTCTCCGATAGTATAACAGTCTTCAGGTTCTAGGCTGTATTTCTTGGGTAATGGTGTTTCCTTAATGTACTTGGCCATTGGTCGCTTCACAAACATCTTTTCAAGATCTTTACGGTTTATTCTTGTGAGTCTGGTTCCTATATTGATGCTTGGTATCTGACCTCTACGTATCATCAGATACAGTGTGTCACGTTCAACTCCATAGATGGCTACCGCTTCTCTGATTGAGATAAACTCTCTAACTTTGGGAACACTTTTGGCTATCAAAGCCAATTTCCGTTCTTTGGCTTCAGTTCTTTTCCTTTGAGCGTAAGCTGCTTCGGTACATTTCTTACAGCAGTAAATACTGTCAAGCGTCTTAATAATGAATGCTTTCCCACAGAATTTACACTTCCTTTTAATCTCCATTCCTAATTTTGGCATCTTTTTGTTACTTTTATTAGTTAATATGATTATGCATCTTGAATGCTATACTTACAATTGGTTATCTAACCATCCTGTATCTCATCTACTATTAAGTAGGGATAAGTATGAATAAGTAGTGATTTATCGAACTTGGTCGACGATTTTGTCGTGTTACGCACATGTAACAAAAAAGCCGTAAAAAAGGGCATAATAAGCACATAGAAAACATGAGCCTATAAAAAGCAAATAGCGTGTAACTCATTGAGCTACACGCTATTTTATAGTGTTTTAGTATGTCTTTACTTACATGCCTCATTTGACTTCCTCGAAATCTGCATCCTGCACATCGTCTGCGCTAGCTGACTGTGCGCCGCCGTTTGCTTGTGCGCCACCTTGGAATCCTGCGTCTGGACCAGCCTGCTGGCCTGCTGCATACATTTTTTGAGATGCTGACTGCATGGCGTTGTTGAGGCCTTCGATGGCTGCGTCAATCTGAGCGATGTCGCCGCTGTCCTTTGCCTTCTTGAGCGTTTCGATGGCTGCTTCGATGGCTGGCTTCTCGTCTGCAGGAACTTTGTCTGCGTTGTCTTTCAGGAATGTCTCTGTCTGGAAAATCATAGAGTCTGCCTGATTGATCTTGTCGATGCGCTCGCGTTCTTTCTGGTCAGCGTCTGCATTTGCTTCTGCTTCAGCCTTCATACGCTCGATTTCTTCCTTAGAGAGGCCAGAAGATGCTTCGATGCGGATTTCCTGCTCCTTGCCTGTTGCCTTGTCCTTGGCTGACACTTTGAGGATACCGTTTGCGTCGATGTCGAAAGATACTTCAATCTGTGGAACGCCACGACGTGCTGGTGCGATGCCTGTGAGGTTGAAGATGCCAATCTGCTTGTTCTGGTTAGCCATTGGACGGTTGCCCTGAAGCACACGGATAGTTACTTCTGTCTGGTTGTCGGCCGCAGTTGAGAACACCTCTGTCTTCTTGCATGGAATTGTTGTGTTTGCTTCAATCATGGTTGTCATGACTGCACCGAGTGTTTCGATACCTACGTTGAGTGGAGTAACGTCGAGCAATACGATGTCGCCTACACCTTCTTCCTTGTTGAGGATAGCACCCTGAATAGATGCGCCTACAGCTACAACTTCGTCTGGGTTTACGCCCTTAGATGGAGCCTTGCCGAAGTAGTTCTCTACTACCTGCTGAACTGCTGGGATGCGGCTTGAACCACCTACGAGGATTACTTCATCGATGTCTGATGTTGAGATGCCAGCATCCTTCACCGCTGCCTGACATGGCACGAGGCAAGCCTGGATGAGGCTGTGTGCCAAAGACTCGAATTTAGCACGAGTGAGTGTTGTCACGAGGTGCTTTGGAGCGCCGCCTGCAGCAGTGATGTATGGCAGGTTGATTTCTGTTGAAGAGCTGCTTGAAAGCTCAATCTTAGCCTTTTCTGCCGCTTCCTTCAGACGCTGCATAGCCATTGGGTCGAGCGTGAGGTCAACACCTTCGTTAGCCTTGAAGTCGCTAACCAGCCAGTCGATGATTACCTGGTCGAAGTCGTCACCGCCGAGGTGTGTGTCGCCGTTTGTAGAAAGCACTTCGAATACACCGCCGCCGAACTCGAGGATAGAGATATCGAATGTACCACCACCAAGGTCAAATACGGCAATCTTCATGTCCTTGTTGGCCTTATCGATACCGTATGCAAGAGCTGCAGCTGTTGGCTCATTCACGATGCGCTTCACGTCAAGACCTGCAATCTGTCCTGCCTCCTTGGTTGCCTGACGCTGTGAGTCAGAGAAGTATGCAGGCACTGTGATGACAGCCTCTGTCACTTCCTGTCCGAGGTAGTCCTCTGCAGTTTTTTTCATCTTCTGCAGGATGATAGCAGAGATTTCCTGTGGAGTGTACTGACGTCCGTCGATGTCAACACGTGGAGTATTGTTGTCGCCCTTCACTACTGTATAAGGAACGCGTGATACTTCTTTCTGCACCTGGTCGTATGTTTCGCCCATGAAACGCTTGATAGAGAACACTGTGTTCTTTGGGTTAGTGATAGCCTGACGCTTAGCTGGGTCTCCCACTTTGCGCTCGCCATCCTTCACGAAGCCTACTACAGAAGGAGTTGTGCGCTTGCCTTCAGAGTTTGCAATCACTACAGGCTCGTTGCCTTCAAAAACAGATACACAAGAGTTTGTTGTACCAAGGTCAATACCAATAATCTTTCCCATAATCTTTATTTGTTTTTAGTTTATATTCTTTTTTTTAACTGTAGCAAAATTGCTGTCGCCATATCTTCAAGACAAAAGCCGTGCCAGCCTTTCATGACTGACACGACTTTACTTTTTGACTGACATTGTGGCATGAACCTATGGCAAACTCTGCCATAACAGACGTATCTACCTCTTTACATACACCTTGCTCTTCCCCATGAGAGCGCTGCGGATGCCACTCTCTGGCTCATTGCAGAACACATCCAGCTCTTGTTCAGCCTTTCTGCGTCCCAGTCCTGTCCGATTCATATAATCTTTCAACTTCATATAGCCGTTCTTCTCAATATACGCCAATGCAATCTGTAGGCGCTCCTCCGTCGTCGAAAATGCCCCAAACATCTCCTTGTATCCCTTCACGTGGTTCAGTTCCGTCGTTCTGCGTAAATTGCGCAGCCATTCCTTTTCTGGCAAGAAATTGATTTTCTTGATATACACCCCGCTCAAGTTGGCACACACCTTATTCCTTTCATCCGTATTCTCCATCTCTTCTCCGCTCAATTGGCCAAGAATCAGATTGAATGTGCCGAAACCATCTATCTTTACCGAATGTCCCAATGACAAATAAGTGTTCATCACTTCTGGCAATCCTCTCAGCACCCCTTCAAATGCGCTGCGCTTCATCATTGTTGTTTCCATGAACGCTTTCATGATGAAGTCGTTTGATAGGCACGACAAATGCCTCACCTTCGGGTAAAACTTCTTTTCGCCGGTCTTATGCATATCCGGCATCTCTTGCATGATATAATCCATATACATTATTTATTTATACACGTTATCACTCTCCGCCTTGTTCCGTCAGCATGACAAAACGACTTCCACATCCACAACTACAAAGATAGCACTTCCTTTTCATACCTACAAGGTTTCTCTCAATATTTCTAAACTTTCAAATTATATTTCTAAACTTGGGAAATATAATTTGAAAGTTTCAAAAATTATTTTCCAAGTTTAGAAATATAATAGCAGGCGGTGCGAGCAAGAATAGGGCAGGGGCAGAAAAAAGAAGTGGATGTGGAAAAAACTTGGATTTGAAGGCGAGTGAAATGAAAATGTGGATATGAGCACAGTAGAATCTCATGGAAAATACGCACTTCCACCTTCTTATTGATACATACCTTCACTTTTTTATCCAATAAATAACGTGAGTTTGACGAATCTGCGTTAAATAATGAAGTTTTAGGTCTTTCGAAAAAAAAAGTTACAGGATTGAAAGCGTGGTAAGATAAAAAATATTATCTTTGCAAAATAGACGATGATTTTATTGGGGAACAAATGATGAATAGTAACAATCTAACAAACTAAATACCAAACTGAAACATGAAAAAGAATGTTGTTAATAAAGCTTGGCGCGGACTGAAAGATGCTGTTCCTGCATGTCTTTTTGCTGCGGGCTGTTTGGGTTCGACTGAAGCTAATGCTCAACTTTCAAGCAACCCGGACAAGTTTTTGGGTAACATCACGACTTCTTACTCTGTGGATTACGGAAACGAGAAGTATTACACGCTTTGGAATCAGATAACTCCAGAGAATGAATCAAAGTGGGCTTCTATTGAAGGCAATAACGACGGCTGGAACTGGGGCGGATGCGACAATGCCTACAACTATGCAAAAAAGCACAATTTTCCTTTCAAATTCCACTGCCTCATCTGGGGTGCGCAGTATCCAGGATGGCTTGATAAACTCTCTACGGAAAAGCAGTATGAGGAGATAGTGGAATGGATGGATGCCGTCAAGAAAAAATATCCAGACCTGCCAATGATTGATGTGGTGAACGAGGCTGTGCCTGGTCATCAGCCCGCTCCTTACAAGGAGGCTCTTGGTGGTGACGGAAAGACTGGTTACGACTGGATTATCAAGGCGTTTGAGATGGCTCACGAGAGATGGCCGGATGCAATCCTCATTTATAACGATTACAACACGTTCCAGTGGCAGAGATCTCAGTTTATTGACCTTGTGCGCACGCTGCGCGATGCTGGTGCTCCTATTGACGCGTACGGATGCCAGTCACACGACTTGACAGATATGAACGTGTCCAGCTTCAAGTCAGCGATGGTGGAGATTCAGAACGCATTGAAGATGCCGATGTACAGTACAGAATACGATATTGGCACATCTGACGACGCCCTTCAGCTGCAGCGTTACAAGGAGCAGATTCCTTATATGTGGGAGGCTGACTACTGTGCTGGTATCACGCTTTGGGGATATATTTACGGAAGAACATGGACTACCGACGGAAATTCAGGTATCATCAAGGATGGCAAAGATCGTCCAGCCATGAAGTGGCTGCGTGAGTATATGAAAACGGATGCTGCGAAGAATGCGAAGAGTCCGTTCCCTGGAATGGTGAAGGAGGCTTCTGTATATGTGAAGCCTGCAGCGTTGAGCGTGACCAAGAACGAGCCTGTTCCTATCACGGTGCGTGCTCGGCTGAAAACCAAGACGATTGATCATGTGAAACTGTATGTGAAGAATCAGCTTTTCTGCACCATGACCGAGGCGCCATACACTACGGAGTACACTCCTGCTGCATTGGGCAAGTATGATTTGAAGGCTGTTGTTGTGGCTACAGATGGAACTGAATATGAGAGACTTTCTTCTTTTACGGCATACAATCCTCGTTCTACATTCAAGGGTGAAATAGCTTTGCCGGGTACGCTTCAGGCAGAAGACTTTGATGCAGGAGCTGATGGCATTTCTTACCACGATTCAGATACAAAGAAGGAAGGCGATGCTACTTCTTACCGTACCAATGGCGGTGGCGTAGATATCGTGAAGGGTAATGGCGGCAACGCTATTGGTTATACGGCAACTGGCGAATGGCTGGAGTACACGGTCAATGTGGAAGAGGCAGGCATTTACTCTTATGATGCTACCGTTTCATCAGGTGTTACCAATTCTTCTATCAGCCTTTCGTTGAGCACAGAGAACGGATTGACAAAACTTACTGATGTTCTGGCTGTTCCATGTGTGAACTCAAATGATTGGAATACTTACAGAACGATTCATGGGAGACTTCTCATTCCGCTGGAGGCAGGCAAGCAGATTATCCGTCTCAACATTACGGGCGGAAGCTGTAACGTTGACAAGATTGTGTTCAAACATGTGGATGTGGACAGCAATATGAAGCTGACAGTAACGGCAGACCCAGCTCCTGCTACGATTAACACCAGCACAACGCTCAAGGCAACGGCATCTTCAGCCACAAGCACTATTGCCAACGTGAAGTTCTATGTGGGCAACGTGCTGCTGAAATCTGTCTCTGCAGAACCATTCGAGGCTACATATCGCCCAACGGAAAAGGGAACTTACGATGTCACAGCGATAGCAACCGATGCAGATGGCAAACAGTCTAAAATTGTGAAGTATGCGCTGAAGGTCAACAATAAGCGTACTGCATACAAGGGTGTTGTCAGCATTCCTGGCATTATTCAGGCGGAAAACTTTGACAAGGGTGGCGAAGGTTTTACTTTCCACGATTCAGATGCGGAGGATCAGGGAGATGCGGAATATCGTACTGATGCTGAGGGTGTTGATATCGTGAAAGGCAATGGTGGCAATGTGCTGGGCTATACTGCTGTAGGTGAATGGCATGAATACAGCATTAACGTGAAAGAGCCTGGCAGATATTCATGCGAGGCAACTGTTTCTTCTGGCGCAACAGGTTCGGGCTTTAGTATTGGACTTGTAAAGGATGGGAAAGTTACCATTTTGAGTAGAGTTTCTGTTCCTCAGACAGGCAACAGCAGCTGGGATACTTATAAGGTGGTCAAAAGTACTTTCAATGCCAATCTCGAGGAAGGAGAGCAGATTTTGCGTATCACCATTACCGGCGCAAACTGCAACATTGACAAAATTGAACTGAAGTGCATTTTGAGTACCGATATAGACGAGGTGAATGCTGCCGAACAGATGGAAAATGCAGACATCTATAATCTTGCAGGACAGAAGGTTGACAAAAATTATAAGGGTGTTGTCATCATCGGAGGCAAAAAGATTCTGAACCGATAATCCTTTCATGTCTTATTTGAAAATTTAGCTTATTATATATATGAGAATGTGTAAATCTCCTGCGGCCTTTGTTGCTGTGGGAGATTTGCTTTTTCTGATTTTTCTCAGGTAACATCGGGAAAACGAAAGGAGATGCAGACTTTTTTAAGAAACCAATGTTGTTTGTTTCTCTGAAAAGTGCTATATTTGCCGAAATATCGGAAATATGCCAAGATTGATGAGAGACATAGGTGAGTTCAATGCGCTGTTCCATCAGCCAACCCTGCATCCATTCGTGAGTGTGGGAGATTTAGCTGCTGCCGATTCTTCATTGTTTGAACCCACCGATTTCGATATGTATTGCGTGCTGCTGCTGGAAGAAGAATGCGGCGAACTGACCAAAGACGGAAGACCCATTAGCTACAGGGCAGGAACCGTGGTGACTATGATGCCTGGGCAGACTATGGCCATCAGGGTGGAAAGCGGAAAGACTCCCCAAGGCAAGATGCTTGCATTCCGTCCGGAGTTGCTCATCAAGACTGGTTTGGGACGCGATTTCTACATGTTCGGATTCTTCAGCTATGATGCCCGTGAAGCCTTAGAATTGTCCGCCATCGAGCGAGGCATCCTGCAAAACTGCTTTGCCAATATCATAGCTGAGCTGCACACAGTAGACGACCACCTGACTGGACACATGCTCAGGCTTGGCATCGGTCAACTTTTGAGCTACTGCAAACGCTTCTACGAACGTCAGTTCGTCACTCAGCGTAAGACCAATAGCGATGTGATAGAAAAGCTCAGCAGCCTGCTTGACAACTATCTGTCAAGCGGACTCCCTGAACAGAAAGGGCAGCCTACGGTGGCATGGTGTGCTCAGCAGTTCAATTGGTCGCCTAACTACTTTGGCGATGTCATCAAGCGCGAGCTGCACATTACGGCACAGGAGTATGTGCAAGGCAAAATCATCGAAGTGGCAAAAAATATGCTCACCGACACTGCCATGTCTGTCACAGCGATAGCGCAGCAGCTCGGCTTTGCCTATCCCAACCACTTCACGCGCCTGTTCCGTCGTAAAGTGGGTATGTCACCATCGGAATACAGAATGAGAGTATAAAACACTAACACTAAACACATGACAAAATGAAAAACTCACACATCCACAAATTCACCTCCCTTCTCTTGAGCGCAGTCATGCTCAGCATGGCAGGATGCGCTCATGCCCAGCAGACAGCAGAATTCAAAGTGACCAGCCATGCCCAGCAGACCATTGACGGCTTCGGAGCCAGCGATGCGTGGAGCATGTGGCAAATCGGTACATGGGCAGACTCTCTGCAGATCCAAGTAGCTGACTGGCTGTTCTCCACTGACACCTTCGCCGACGGCACCCCCAAAGGCATCGGACTAAGCATCTGGCGCTTCAATGCAGGAGCAGGCAGCGCCACACAGGGAGACTCCGCACAAATCAATCGCGACACACGCACCGAATACTTCCAACAGCAGACAGGGCAGCGCAGATTCCTTCAACTGGCAAAAGAGCGTGGCGTACCTACCTTCCTGGCATTCTACAACTCCCCGCCAGTGCATCTGACCCAGAACGGGCTCGCCACCAATACAGGACGTGGTGGCACCTTCAACCTCAAGAAGGATGCCTACGACGACTTTGCGGCATACATTGCAGATATGCTCCAAACTGCCGAACGCGAAGACGGCATACACTTCGACTATGTGTGTCCAGTCAATGAGCCCGACGGACACTGGAACTGGCAAGGGCCCAAGCAAGAGGGCACGCCGGCCACCAATCGCGAAATAGCCAGAATAGCACGCGAGATGAGCAAGGAATTCACCAAGCGCAACATCACCACAAAGATACTGGTCAACGAATCCAGCGACCTCCGCTGCATGCTTGGCATCTACGAGGCAGACTGGCAGCGAGGCAACGAGATACAGTGCTTCTGGAATCCCGACTCCACAGACACCTATGTGGGCAATCTGCCCAACATCGCCCATGTTATGGCTGGGCACTCCTACTGGACCAACACGCCAGTACTCAAGCCGGGCGATTCAAAATATGAAACCATCGGGCTCTATGGATACCGAAAGAGAATCGCTGATGCGTTCAAGGCTGTAGGCAAGGAGTTCTGGATGACAGAGCTCTGCATTATGGGTAACGACGAAGAGATAAACGGCGGCGGCGGCTTCGACTTCTCCATGGAAGTAGCCCTCTACGTAGCACGCGTTATGCACTACGACCTCACCGTAGCCAATGCCCGTTCATGGCAGTGGTGGCGAGCAGCAGGAGGCAACTACAAAGACGGTCTTATCCGCATGTATGTGAAAGGAGAGCGCACTGGCGGCAGAGGACAGCGCCGAGGTGCAGTGCAGGAGAATATGGCACGCGACTCCAAACTCATGTGGACCATGGGTAACTTCTCTCGTTTCGTGCGCCCCGGTGCAGTGCGCCTCGATGTCGAGGGCATCACAGAAATCGATGGACTCATGCTCTCAGCCTATCGCAACACCGATGGCACCACAGCCATCGTTGCCATCAACTACGGCAAGACCGACCGCCCCGTCAGCATCAGCATGAAGGGCGGCAAGCGCGCAGCAGCCTATCGAACATCTGACACAGAGGGCGAAAACCTCAAGCACATCGGCACAGCTAACCTCAAAAAAACCATCCTTCCGGCACGTTCAGTCACTACCTTTGTGGTGGGGAAATAAAGACATTAGAAACGCATCTCATTGTGGGGTTGTACGGTTATGCGGTTAGACGGTCTGTTGTCCGTTGTCCATGGTCAATTATCAATTCGTCAACTCCCTTTCCCCTTTTAATAAATTCAACAAAATGCCGTTCGACCCGACAATCGAACGGCATTTTTCAGTTATTATAAAGAGAACCGATACAAACTATTTCTTTATCCATTTGCGAACTCCATCAGCAGAGCGGATAATGATTATTTGTCCCGCAGGAATGTTGCTGATGTTTGCAATGCGTCTGCCCTGCAAGTCGTAGTATTCTGTTGCGAGAGAAGGGGAGACTGCATCAATGTCCTCAATGGCTGTAGTTAAATTCAATGGGATGAAAGACTCCTGAGAGGAAATTTGTGCATAGGCATCGAATGGTGCCAATGTGGAAACGGCAGTCTGGCGCACCCATCCCCATTGTCCATCCTTCTGTCCTAGAATATAGTCGCCAGCAAAGAGCTGCAGCCCTGCATAAGTTCCTCGTAATGGTGCATCCAGTGGACTTGTGGCATAAGCGACTGCGCCGCTGCCTTTGAATGTCACAAGGCCTGTTGCCTCCACCAATACAGGCTGGTGTGCAGCAATGATTGTTGTTTCTTGGCAGATGAAGTCGTCGGACACAGTATATGCTTTCACACCTTCAGGCACGTTTGCAGCAAACGGCAGCATCAGCATGCGAGCACCAGCCACATCGACCGTCAGCAAAGCTTCATTAGCCGTAAAGGCTGTTGCAGGGCGGAAAATACCGCCGTTGTCAGACAGTTTCAGGCTCTGGCATACTGACCCTTTCACCACATTGTCGGTTGCAATCGTACACTCTTCTGCCACATACACCACGCGGTTTTTGCCATCCAACCAAGACAGTTCGGCGGGAAGGCCTGCTACACCAGCTAAGTTAAGGCTTGTGCATGCCTGGTCTTGAGTGTATTCCATCATGTTGCTGTCATCAGCCGTATAGTCGCCAGTCAGCGTCGCTGCATAGCTGTTGCCGTTGTCTAAATAGACATCGCCGAAAGTGATAGAGAGCTTAGATACCGCATTGTCGCAAGTGAAGGAGATGATGCCCATGCAATCGTCTGCGAGCGTGGCTGGCGAGAGGTCAAGCACAATGTCAAAGTTCTGTCCGCGGCTCAAATCAATACGTTCATACGTGTGCTTCTGCACCTTGCCGTCGCTGTTCACATAAGTAAGCGTAGGTGCGCCAATTGTCAGCGAGTTCGTGCTGGTCACCTTGTTCACATGCATAACGAGTCTCGAGAAACGGTCGCTCAACGCCACATATCCGCGAACAGCAGTTGTTTGCGACGAGATGAGCGGATTGGAAGCATCAAAAGTCTTCGTCTTGTTCGACAATTTATAGAGCGTGCCAAATGTGGTTCTTGTGGCTTGCATATCGTCAATTCGGTCGAAACGTGTAGCGTTCCCCTTCATGTTGGACGCTTGGCGGTCGCTTGAACGTACAAATAGTACCGTGCACACACTCTTAGACGCAATCGTTGCAACAGGACGGCATGTCTCAACATCCTGATTCAGAACTGTCTTCGTGAAGTTCTTAGATTTAGCTGTTGTATATAATTCTCCTTTTTTTGTATAGAAAGGCAAGTCCACTGTCAATGTCACGTTTTCTTCGCCAGAGTTTGCCATGACTACTACCACGGAGTCGCCTGTTTGTGAGATATAGGCAGAACTCTCCAGGCTGTTGCCGTTCCAAGTGGCATCAATGCGTGTCATGCCCGTCACGAATCGAGCAAAGTGCGCCATGATATAACCACGTTTTGTGATGGTGCCGTTCGATGTGCCTCTCTGTCCATCACCCATCATAGCGTAGTAGCGCTTGGATGCATAGTGAATCCATGCATTGAAATCGCCCAGCATACACGTGTTGATAGCTGTGAAGAAATTGAAGAAGTCCTTTGAGAAGTCGAAGTTGCGTGTGTTGTTCTCAATTTCGTTCCAGTTAATCAAGTACTCTGTCATCCAGATTTCTTTGCCTTTCTTTGCAAGATTCTTGTATGCCGACTGTATGCCGCCATACTGGTGACCGCCGTAGATGTCGAAGCAGTCAATGACATCCGTCTTGTTGAGCGCGTTGGCATAAGAGTCGCTTACAGCCAAAGTCTCAGGTGCCATAATCTTGCAGCTGATGCTACGTCCATAAGTTTTTACAAATTCGGCAATCTCGGTGTTTGACCACAGGCAGCCGGCATACGAGGCGGGCCAGTCTGGTTCGTTCTGGATGGAGATGGCATCTAGTTCCACTCCGTTTTTGCGCAGATACTGTACATAGTCCTCCAGATACTGAGCATAGTCTGCCCAATTTTCTCTTTTTAGTTTACCGGTTGTGCCATCCTCGTTTTTTGCATTGCTTGTTCCGTTCGTCTTCCACTCTGCAGGCTGACCCCATGGTGAGGCAAATACGATGAGCCCCATTTGCTTCGCCTTCTTTGCCGTAGCCAGCGATTGCCCCCAAGCGTTCTTGCCAATAGGAATGTAGAGACGCATGATGTTGCATCCCACGATACTGCTTTTACCCCACACCTTCTCAATCTCGGCATTCGACATGTGGTTGTATGTGAATTGAGGACTGCACACAAATCCTCCGAACCCTGTAATATGCTGATGCGTCTGTTGTGCGTCCAGCCTCACAGTTGCCTTAGTCTGAGCCATAGCTTGATACCCAGTCATGCAAAGCACCGCGGCTGCTATACATTTCCAAAACTTTCTCATAATTCTTTTTAATAGTTATAGTTTTCACGAGGCAAAGATACGGCTTTTTAAGAAAAGCAATTATTCTCTATGTTACATTTTTTTCTTCATACATTTCAAAACTTTTTATACTCTGAGGAATGTATGCTGGGAACAGAAAGAAACTTTGTTTTCTCGAATTCACATTGAAAGAGTCTGATTTGAAGGGGAAAGATATTGTTTCCAGTAAGTTACTTTTGCTCGGGGATAAAAATAAATAATTTATTTTGTGTTTTGTTTGCTTAATCGTACCTTTGACTCTCGTCGAAGGTACTCACGTTCGGAAAAACCTAAAAATATTTTGTTTTTTCA
The DNA here is from genome assembly GCA_904501945.1 of uncultured Bacteroidaceae bacterium. Taxonomy (GTDB): domain Bacteria; phylum Bacteroidota; class Bacteroidia; order Bacteroidales; family Bacteroidaceae; genus Minthosoma. Next base: position 8,782 of record CAJGCU010000032.1, on the reverse strand, counting down.
CTCACTTAATCGTACCTTTGCGAAAAACAATACAAAAACCTATTGAAAGATGAATCGTAAACTTTTATTTGTTTTAGCAGCATGGGTACTGCTTGCTGGCATTGTTCGTGCACAGAATTTGAATGAAGAGGAGAAGCCTTTGTTGACATTGGCATGTATTTCTGACATCCACACGGAACGTTCTCTTGTGGATTGTACGAATTTGGAGGATATTTCTTTGCGAGGGTCTTTTACGAGAACGCTTGCTATGATAAAAAGAGACGAAAAGATTGATGTGATGCTGCTGGGTGGGGACAATACGAGTGATGCAACGATTCCTTATGCCAATTGGGAATATACTCGTAACCTCATTGCAAGAAACACGCGTATTGCTTTCCCTTCTTCTTCCTCTACACCTGTACTTTATTTGTCAGGAAATCATGAATATGAGGTGGCAAATTGGGATAATATACCTAAATCATATAATGCAGGTGACTATTACACATATCCGATGAAAGAGGATATAGGGGAATTGTCTGAAAATGACGCTTTTTATGAGGATGCTGATAATGGTGCGTTGGGAAAGATGTCTTTGCTTGCGGCTTATCATTATGTGATAAAAGGATTTGATTTTGTGGTCTTGAATGCGGGCAAGTACTTTTTCCAAGGAGCATGGGATTATAAGTATTCTGAAGAATCAGTACAATGGGTAGCAGAGAAGTTGGCTGAGATTTATGCGGAGAATCCAGAAAAAACAGTGTTCTTTGCTGTTCATGTGCCTTTTAGCGATTCAAACAGCCTTCGCGAACCGTCTAAAGGTATGGTTTCTTCTGCAGGTGAGAAATTGCTGAAAAAGACATTGAGCAAATATCCTAATCTGATTATGCTTTATGGACATGATCATGGTGGCGATAAAGCTTATACAAGAACGAAGACATCGCAGCGTGTTACTCGTTATGATATGAATGGAAATGTGATTGCTACAACTGACGATACGCATGTGGATGGAGTAACGCAAGATACTGAGAATGAAACAGAGAAGAAAAACGTTGCTTTTTATTTAAAGAATCGTGGCAATAGCCAATATTTGGGATATAATACTTATAACCTTGCTCCTGTAGTTGATAAGACAAAGATTATGTTTACGGAGCAGGGAGAAAAGGGCTACTATCTGGAACTGGATGCTCCGAATCCGTCTGCTAGCAGCAATAGTTTTGTGCATATAGGTACTAATGGATATTTTTCGGGAGGAGATCCTTCTGTACTCTATCTATACGAATTAAATGCAGATGGGAGCGTTAATGCTCAACGTGTTAATCAGTTGCAAGTAAATCATGCTTATCTGATCGTGGGAAAGAACGGTTCTGACTATTATGCGCTCTCCAATGAGACTTACAATTCGGGAACAGCTCAGCGTATGCAGCGTGTACAGGTGACGCTTTCGTCAGATTTGGAAACTTTGACTCTTTCGGAGGCTTCTGATGCATTGTTGTGGGAGTTTGAAGAAGTTGCAGATGAGGTAGAGAAGGTGACAAATGCAGAATGGTATGTTCGTAGCGAGGTTTCAGGAGAGTATCTTGGGTTTAATTCGCTCAATCTTGGCATGGTTCCTGATGAGAATGTTGTAACGGTCGAAGTGACTGATGTGTCACAAGCAGCATTTGCTTTGCGTGTGAGTGGAAGTGGTTCTGAGGCTAATGGAAATTATATGATTTCAAGCTCAAGTGGTCGTTTCTCTGCTAATGAGAATAAATATCCAACTTATTTCTTTAAGGTGACAAAGAGGGATGATACGGAAATTATAGCTGAAAAAGTAGCTGAACTTGAAGCAGGAGAAACATATGTGATTGTGGCAGAGAATGCAAAGGATCGTACAAAACTGTATGCTGTCACCAATGAAGGCTATCCTGCTACTAACAGCAATCGCTTGGTGGGATTGAATGTGACGGATTTGGATGGGAAACTGGTGCTTGATGCTTCGCAGGCAAATGCTTTGTGGAAGTTTGAGGTGGCTCGGAAAGAGGAAGTCGCACCTAGCTTCTTCTCTGCATTCATGGGTTCAATGCGCTATTACTATAATACGATTGATCCAGGTGACATGCCAGTGGAAACTCCAAATATTGTTCAGGCTCTTATCGTGTATGTGTATGCGGATCGTGTGGAACTGCACATGAAAAACTATAATCGTTCAGGTACAATCAATGGTATAACTGTCAATAAGGAATTAGCGCCTTACATCTCTTATCGAAAGGTAGATGTGCCAACTTCAATACAGGATGTTCAGTTGAAGGATGTTTTTTATACGGAGGGAAAAAGTTCTTATGATTTGCTGGGACGAAAGGGCGTCAATGCTCCTTCTGGAACTATTCGTATTATCAATGGCAAGAAGGTGCTGCAGAAATAATTTATGATTCCTTGATTTGACTATCAAATGATTACGAATAATAACTTGCAGGAAATAGAAGGTGTTGTGGCGCATCTGAAATCAGTGCCGTTTGACGTAACGGTCGGAGGTTTGTATTCGGCTGCTCAGCTTTATCATGGGTATGAACCTGAATGCCCGCAAAGTTATGAAGAATGTTATGACCAGCATGTGTATCAGCACTTTTTGTTGGAGGGTAAGCAAACTGGCAACATGAAGGAACAACTGGCAAGGACGCTGCATGATTACCGTATTCATGTGGGCATTCGTGATTTTATGGCTCGCTATGACAACTTTCGTTGTATAGGCATTATGGGTGGTCATGCTTTGCTGAGGACGGATGATATGTTTCGTAAGGTCGCTTTTCTTAGCAAGCGTCTGACGGAAAGGAACTTTTACATGATTAGCGGTGGAGGACCGGGTGCTATGGAGGCTACTCATCTGGGGGCTTGGATGGCGGGACGAACGGACGAGGAAATGGATGCAGCTCTAGCTGTTTTGCAGTCTGCGCCTTCGTTTCATGATGAGAGATGGCTCTCTACGGCTTTCCGTGTCATGCAGAAATATCCTCAACAAAAATATGTCAGTTTAGGCATTCCTACTTGGCTGTATGGCCATGAGCCTTCTACGCCTTTTGCTACGCATATTGCTAAGTTCTTTGAAAACAGTATTCGTGAGGACAGCATTCTAACGTTGGCTTTCGGTGGGATTGTTTATACGCCTGGCAGTGCGGGAACGATGCAGGAGATTTTTCAAGACGCTGTTCAGAATCATTATTTGTCTTTCGGTTTTTCGAGCCCGATGATTTTCTTGGGCAGTCGGTTCTGGACGGAGGAAATGCCTGTTTATCCATTGCTGGAGAGTTTGGAAGAGAGGGGAAAGTATAAGAATTTGCGGCTGGGACTGACGGATGACATCGGAGTGGTGGTGGAAGTTCTGGAACGGTTTAGTATGGAAAATATTACAAAAAATAAATAAAAGAAAAATGAGAAAATTTGTATTTGCAATGGTTATGGCAGCTGTGGGGTGCTGTAGCGTGTCTGCCCAAAACGCGTCTGTGAGAAATCTGGGAGAATCTAAGTATGAAATGGCTATGGGCGAACTGGCCATGGTGATTGATGCTGGAAAGGGTGGCAAGATTCTGTCATTCAAGCATGGAGAACTGGAGTCTATCTCGCAGTTGACAATGCGTGAGACGTTTGGAAGCACGTTCTGGACAAGTCCGCAGAAGGAGTGGAACTGGCCTCCTGTGCAGGAATATGACAAGATGCCGTATGCTGTTGAAGAAAGGGGTGGCGCTCTGATTATGACGAGTCAGGTGTCGGAACGTTTGAAGTATCAGATTCGAAAGGAGTTTGCCATGGATGAGGCTGACAATGCGTTTGTTATAACTTATTCTATTGTGAACAGGGGTGACATGCCTCGAAAGGTGGCTCCATGGGAAATTACTCGTGTACTGAACGAGGGAGGGCTTATCTTCTTTGATGCTCCAGTGGAGGGGATTACTCCTGTGAATCTGATGGATTTCTCGTCTAAATATGGTGCAGCATGGTATCTTTCTGACGAGGCTGCAGAGAATCGTAAAATCAATGCGGATGGAAAAGGGTGGCTGGCATATAAGAATGATAAGTTGCTGCTTATTAAGACGTTCGAAGATTTGGAAGCAGGAATGTCTGCTCCTGATGAGGCTGAAATCCAAATTTATGTGAACAGGGGTAGGACTTACATTGAACTGGAGAGTCAGGGGGCTTATACGGAGTTGCAACCTGGTGAGTCGCTGAATTGGAGTGTGCGTTGGTACCTGCTTCCTGACGATGCGCCAGTGAAACCTTCAAAGGCTCTGGTTCGTAAGGTTAAGAAGGTTGTGTCAAAATAGGCACAACCTTTTTTTGTTCATTCTATTTTTCAAATTCCCGTATCTTTCGGTGCGCCTTTGTCTTTTTTTCTCAGGTGGAAGCTGGTGGGGTGTTTTTTTTTGTGGATGCGTTGGGATTTTTCTTAACTTTGTATCCAATAAACCGTTTTGTTATTGGTTAAGCTGGATTTGTTGAATGAAAAATGATTTTTATGTTCATGGGCTGACAGAGTCAGAAGTGCAGGACAGCCGTGAGAAGTATGGACTAAATTTGATTACTCCACCTAAGGAAACGTCATGGTGGATGCTCTATCTGGAGAAGTTCAAAGACCCTATTATCGTGATTCTGCTGGTGGCAACGAGCATCTCGCTGGTGTTTGGATTCATCAATGGTGATTTTACGGAGTCTGTCGGCATCGTCTGTGCGGTGCTTATTGCTACGGGTGTGGGATTCTGGCAGGAATATTCGGCGAAGAAGAAGTTTGACGCGATGAGGTCGGATAGCGATTATGAGATGGTGAAGGTGAGGCGCGATGGCGTTGTGGTGGAGGTGTCGAAAGACCAGATGGTTGTGGGCGATGTGGCGATTCTCTCGGCTGGCGACGAGATTCCTGCTGACATTGTGCTGTTTCGGTCAACGGACATGAAGGTGGCTGAGGCGTGCATGACGGGTGAGTCGGTGGCGGTATCTAAATATCCGATGGATGTGCCTTATGAAGGGTCTGGATTTGCCCCTAATCTGCTGCTGCGTGGAACGACGATTGAGCAGGGTATGGGAGAGGGCGTTGTGGTGAAGGTTGGTGATGCTACAGAGATAGGCAAGACTACTCGTCAGGCTTCGGAAGAGACAGGTAACAAGACTCCGCTGGAGGAGAAACTGGAGGAACTTGCCCAGAAAATTAATGTGGCGGCTTTTACGGTAGCTGGCCTGATGTTTGTGGTGCTGAATTTGGTGCATTGGGACTTTGCGTTTGGCGATGAGCCTTTTGTGTGGACTTGGGAGACGTTCCTTCTAGAGGTACAGTTTTTGATGGGTGCTGTGGTGGTCATCATTGTGGCTGTACCCGAGGGACTTCCGCTGTCGGTTACTTTGGCTTTGGCTTTTTCTATGAAGACGATGGCGAAGGAGCATAACCTCATCAAGAAGATGCATGCCTGCGAAACGATTGGGGCTGTGAATGTTATCTTTACGGACAAGACAGGTACGCTGACGCAGAATGTGATGACGGTGGTCGATGCTGATGTGCAGGGGACGGATGGGGATATGTTGGATGTGATTGGTGCGCTGAACTCTGCTGCAAACTGGTCGGATGGAGGACGTGTACTAGGAAATCCGACGGAATGCGCCATTCTCAAAAGGATGGGGCAACAGAGGACGGAGGAACTGCGTCTGCGTTATCAGATTCTGGATTGCATTCCCTTTTCCAGTTCCTATAAATATATGGTGAGCTATGTTCAAGACCGAGAGACTGGCGAAAAATGGATGGTGGCGAAGGGTGCGCCTGAGGTGATTGCTCGCATGATTGGATATGATGCTTATCTGGATGGTGTGTCTGCTCAGCAGGCTCGTGGGCGCAGAGCTATTTCGGCAGCTTTGCTGGAGGGAGAAGATTATGAAAGCGTTAAGCGTATGCTTGAGGAGAAGGGATGTGTCGAGAAGGGTAGGTATGTGGGTACTTGGTATATTGAAGACCCTGTCCGCTCGGATGTACCTGTGGCGGTGGAGAAATGCTATGGGGCTGGTATTGATGTAGTGATGATGACTGGTGACAACTTGAAAACGGGTACGGAAATAGCTCGTCAGGCTGGTTTCCAGAACATCTGGGCAATCGAGGCGAAGGATTTTGATGAGGTGGTGGGTACGAAGCAGAATGGGCGTGAACTGCCTAATGTGATAGCGCGCTGCACGCCTGAAAACAAGTTGTCTATCTTGAAGTGGGCACAGGCTCGCCGCTATGTGTGTGCTATGACTGGCGATGGCGTGAATGACTCTCCTTCGTTGAACTATGCCGATGTGGGCATTGCCATGGGGTCTGGTACATCGGTGGCCAAGGAGGCTTCGGACATTGTGCTGCTGAATGATGCTTTCCCTTCTATAGTGACGGGTGTGAAGTGGGGACGTTCATTGTTCAAGAACATCAAGAATTTCCTTTTCCTTCAGCTGTCTATCAATGTGTCGGCATGTCTAGTGGCGGTTTTTGGTCCATTGGTGGGCGTGGAGATGCCGTTTACGGTCACTCAATTTTTGTGGATTAATTTGGTGATGGACACGCTGGCGGCTATTGCCTTGGCTTCGGAGCCTGCGGATGAGAAGGTGCTTAGGGACAAGCCTCGCGACAGAGAGGAATTTATTATTAACCGTTCGTTGCTGAAGGCAGTGTTCGGATTTGGTGTATTTGTTTGGCTGCTGTGTACGGCGGTATTGTGGGGCATGAATAATCGGGATGCTGTGGATGGCTGGGGTGTGGATGCGCTTTCGTCTTTTTTCTCAACGATGAATCTGACTATTTTCTTTGCGGCTTACATGATTATGAACTGGTGGAATATGTTTAACGCACGAGTGATAGACAAGAATAAGTCGTTGTTTGATGGTTTGGGAAAGAACGGGAAGTTTACTGGCATCATGCTCTTCATTCTTTTCGTGACGGTGGCAGCTGTGCAGTATGGCGGCGAAGTGTTCCGCACAGAACCTCTTTCATGGCAGACATGGTGCTGGATTCTGCTGATTACTTCTCCTGTGGTTATTATTCGCGAATTATATTTCCAGTTGAGGCAAATTCTCTCTAGAAGAGCGTGACATCCATATTTACAGAAACAGGGACGAAGCATGCTTCGTCCCTGTTTCTGTAAATATGGATACATTTTAATTAAAAATGTCGTTAAAGCATTTTTCTGTTGCTCCAGCATTACTATTGATGTAGTTGCCTGCTGCGCGTCCTGCCTGCTGGAGTGCTTCGGGCGAATGAATAAATCTGTCCATAATGCTGGCGAAGGTCTGTTCGTCTTGATACTCGAAAGAACCTCCGCATGCCTTGAGTGCTTGTGCTTCACGGAACTTTTTGTTGTTGGGCCCGAAAAGTACAGGTATGCCATAGACCGCAGCTTCGGGTACGTTGTGAATGCCGACTCCGAAGCCACCTCCGACGAGTGCCACCTTGCCGTATCTGTAGATGGATGAGAGTTTCCCAAAGCAGTTGACAATCAGGGCAAGCCCTTTCTCTTCAGTGTCATTTTTTAGGGCGGAGAGTATGTCTGGCTTATTCTCCAACTCGGTGTATCTCACAGACTTGTATCCGTTTTCAGCCAGTAGTTTCTCTATTTCTCTGAGGTGGGTTTCGCTGATGACATGAGGGGCTATGATGAGTCTCCAATCTTTGTGCCGGGCAAAATAGGGAATGTAGATTTCTTCGTCGGGTCCCCATGATGAGCCTGCAATGAAGCAGGGAGAGTTTTCGGCAAATTGTTCTACTATCGACAGTGGTGCAGCAGCGTTTCTGATTGCGATGACGCGGTCAAGTCTTGTGTCGCCCACTACTGTTGTGTTCATGATGCCATGTTCAGCAAGCAGGTCCTTTGAGAGCTGATTCTGTACAAACATGTGGTCGAATTGCCTGATGGGTGTGAGCGAGCCATACCACTTGAAAAAATGCTGGTCGGCACGGAATATGCTACTGACGCTGTACACTTTTGTACCTCGTTTGCACAGTGCCTTGAGAAAGTTTGTCCAAAATTCATATTTGATGAAAATGGCTATTTCTGGATGTGCCAGACGGATGAACGAATAAACGTTTCCTGGGGTGTCGAAGGGTATATAGCACACGAGGTCTGCACCTTCGTAGTCTTTCCTCACTTCATAGCCTGATGGCGAGAAGAACGTGAGCAGTATTTTGTATTCAGGACGCTCTACGCGCAGACGTTCCATGAGTGGACGTCCCTGCTCAAATTCTCCGAGCGAAGCAGCATGGAACCATACTACTCTGTCTGTTGGCTTGATGTGTCGGTGCAGTAGCATGAATGTCTGTCCGATGCCATAGACTCTTTTTCTTATTTTTTTGCTAAAGAGGGAGGCGATGATGGCAGCGAATGTGTAGAGATATATGCCGAGTGTATAAATCATGTGTCGCAATTTTTATCCCAGTTTCTCGATGGCGAACTTCATGCGCTTGATGACTTCGTCTTTGCCTAAGAAAGCTGACAGTTCATACATGTCTGGTCCCTGTCCAGTGCCGACCAGTGCTACACGCCATGCATTCCAAGGTTTGATGCCTGTGGTTTCTGTCCATGGGTCTATGATTGCTTTCTGTCCTTCTGCGCTCCAGTCGGCAATGCCTTCCAGCACTGTCATCATCTGCTGCATTTCGTCAGCAGTGTTCTCCTTCCAGTTCTTGCGAATGAATTTGTCGTTCTCCTTGTCAAACTCAGCAGGAGCCACAAAGAAGAATTGGGTGAGTGGCCATAAGTCGCTTGGAAAAGAAATGTTGCGTTTTTTCTTGTTGCCTTGTCCATCGGTATATTCGATGACTTTC
>CAJGCU010000031.1 GCA_904501945.1 uncultured Bacteroidaceae bacterium | reverse complement strand
CTCGAAAGTCTTCTCTGATGTCTCGGCATAGAACTTGGCAAGATGAGTGTCAACACCGCTGTTGATGTTGGCCTCTTCTTCCTCATAGCTGCCTGCGCGGTAGAATGTGTGGACGGTAACCTTGTACTTGCCCTTAGGAAGGCCTGTAAGCTTCTGGCTCAGAGAGAACGTGTTCTTGTTGTAAGAAGCGGTGTTCTGCTTGTAACCGTTCAGCGTTGTTGTTGTCCAGCCCTCAATCGTAGAAGTGTTCTTGTCGCCGCGAGCAGGGTCGAAATTGTTGTTGACGATAACAGAGGTATAATCCACAGGATTATCTTCAGTAGCCTGTTCGCCACCCATCTTGACCGCAACGGAAGTTGCGTTAAGGTCAGCAATAGCTTGCTCAGCCTCAGCTGTCGTGTATGACTTGCTGTCGTAAGCTGCTTGTGCTTCAGCCAATACTGCTTTGGCATTGTTGATGGTCACGGCATTGGCAGTAGTATTGTTCTCGATAGCGTCAGACAGAGTCTTCAGTGCAACAACCAGTTCAGCATACATTGCAGTACTTTTCACCACCGCATCTTCAGCCTGCTTCAGACGGACAAATGCACGATAAGCATCCTCTGCAGTTTGTGCATTGTCAAGCGCCGAATTCAACTCATCGAGGTCTGCTTGGCTACAATAATTGTTGAGCATTGATTGCGCCAATGGCAAATTCAATTCAATAACCTGCTGCAGCACTTCAGCGTTTTTCCCTCTGAAAATCAGTTTCACACCACCGGCCCAGAGACAGCAATTCTCGACAGTACGTACCTTGTTTGTGACACCCACCTTCAACGTGCCGTCTGTCACAAGACCGTAAACAGTCACAGGGAAGTAGCTATTAGAGAAAGCTGTAGAAGCATCCTCTGCTCCCTGAAGAGTTGCCACATCCACGAGATTGCCTGAAGGAATCTTTGTTTCGAAAGAATTCAAATAAGCATAGGCTGTAGCAATCGCTTCATTCTCCTCTGTATATTCACCACCTGGGCGGAAAGCAGCCTGAAGCGTCAATTCATAGAGACCGTTTTGCATGCCGGTCAGTTCCTGATAAATGTCGCAAGCCACATTTTCTGCCTGCATGACAGGATAAAGCTCTGTATTGCCAGCTGGCCAAATGACATTGGCATTGCTTACGCCCTGCCATCCTCCAGCCTCAGCAAATGCAGGATTCTTCAGAAGATCCGTGCAATCATCACCGTCCACTTTGGCATTAGCCTTTGCAGCCGTGAATATCAGGTCCAGATATTCTTTCTCGGCTACAATCTGTGCATTGTCAAGCAATCCATTTGCCAGGATGTAAAGCGCACCGCCATTGCCATTGTATTCTCCTGCTGCTTCCGTCTCATCGTTCAGATAGTCGGCAAGCAAATTCACCTCATCGCTTTCGCTGGTAGTAGAATTCATCCATTCATTGGCTTCAGCATATTTCTTGAAGTACACATCGTAAGCCGCTACACTTTCAGACATTGCCAAAGAAGCTGCATTAAAGGCTGCAAGAGCCTTTGCCACCTCTACGGCATACTCATCAGCACCCGTTGAAGCATCTACAATAGTCAGCGTCATCAACGCGTCCATTGCTTTCTTATAGGCATCATAGACAGACTGTTGGCAATAAGCTTCTCCTTCTGCCAGCAGCGCCTCATAATCCGGTTCGGCTTCAAATATCTCTTCGCCCATTGCGATGTAAGCATCATCATGATCGCCCAAATACAGAAGAGCAACATTGTCTAAACCAATCCAGTTGGTCCCCTTTACCTGCACATCCAGACCCATCTCCAATGTACCATCTGTCACAACGGCATAGATGCTCATTGGCTTCTCAACATCAATCTGGGTGGAAGTAACCAATTTCTGGTTTTCGCCGGCATAGAGGAATGTACCACCAACCGTTGTTGTGAAAGCTAATGCGTTGAACTTGTACACTCCTACTGGCAAATTGGTTGCTGTAGCAGAAACTTTACCCACAGAAAAGGCATCCCAGTTCCAGTTCTCGTAATGATTGCCCGTCACAGCAAAATCTTTCGCATTGTTTCCATTAGCAGCCTGCTTGTTGCTTGCACCAGTGGTTGATGTCCATCCTGCGAAACTGCCATCATTGAAATCAGAAGCAATACCAATAATCGGAAGAACCTCTACAGGAGCTGAATCTGTAGCTTGCGCAAGTTTCGCCTGGAAGATGGCAATGTCCAACGCTTTTTTGCTTGCTTCAAGCGCGTCGGCAGAACTTGAAGTGTTTCCGTAGGAAGCTTTCGCTTCAGCCAACACATCGGCATCCACCCCAGCAACTGCCTCTGCCTCTTCAATAGACTGACTGAGAGCCATGGCAGCAAGATATACTTTCATAGCACCTGTATAGGATTCATAGTCCGCAGGAGAGACAAAGTACCAGACTGTCTGAAAGTCTGAAGCAAAATATCCTTCTGAATTTTCAGGATCGCAAATATAGATGCGCGTATCATTCTTGGGAACAATCACACCCAGATAAGCACCGGCATATTCTGTTGGATTAAAAGCCTTGTTTTGAGCCGACAGTCCTATCTTGTAGGTTCCATCTCCCTGTGCCTCGAAGGTGTACTGGTTATTCTCCTTTCCTTCTTTAGTGTTGTCAACATAGATAGCATCCCAAGCATCCATAAACATGTAGCCAATCTGATCCTTCATACCACCCTTCAATACATAGTTGGCAATGTAATAAGAACCTTCAGCTGTACCGTTCTGGATGTACACTTTGTGTCCCAATGTAGGACTGACGCTGGCACGTGTTTCCCAATCGTTTGCTCCCAAAAGGAAGCCGTCCGCTCCTTTGTTGTACAGATAGCACTCTTCATCCACAGACATTGGAGCCACAGCAGGAGCTGCAGGCTTTGCCCATTGAGCAAATGAAGAAATGCTCATCAACAAAGATGCCACAAATAAAGCAATTTTGTTCATAGTAAAATAGTAATTAAAATGTTGAAAGTTAGTAAATTTTTTTCTGTTTTTTATTTTTTCTTATGCTAATCCGTATAGAGTGTGCTTTCGATTAACTTTGCAAAAATACAAATATTTATTATCTTTTCAAACTTTTTCTTCCTTTTGTGCCTATTGCAATATGTTTTTTTGCTCATTTACCTTATCTTTGCAAAAAATTTAACTACAATGATTTTTAACTACGATGTGGTTGTGGTAGGAGCAGGTCACGCTGGATGTGAAGCTGCTGCAGCTGCAGCAAATTTAGGTGCCAAGACTTGTCTCATCACAATGGACATGAACAAGATTGCACAAATGTCGTGCAATCCTGCCATTGGTGGTATAGCCAAGGGACAAATTGTGAGGGAAGTGGATGCATTAGGAGGATACACAGGCATTGTTACTGACCGTTGCAGCCTGCAATTCAGAATGTTAAACCTTTCAAAAGGCCCTGCGGTATGGAGCCCCCGTGCTCAATGCGACCGTGCAAAATTCATACAGACATGGCGTGAGATATTAGAGAACATACCTAATCTGAACATCTGGCAAGATCAAGTAAAATCTTTAATAGTTGAAAATCAAACTATTAAAGGAGTTCAAACTTATTATGGAGCAGAATTCAGAGCCCAATGTGTCGTCATCACAGCTGGAACTTTCTTGAATGGATTGATGCATATCGGAAAAGTGCAGATACCAGGAGGAAGATGTGCTGAATCTGCGGCATTGGAATTAACAGAATCAATTACCCAACATGGCATCCGAGCAGGAAGGATGAAGACAGGAACACCTGTACGAATAGACAAGCGAAGCGTTGATTTCTCTCTGATGGAGAAACAGGATGGCGACCACGATTTCCACCAATTCTCTTATCTACCAACGGAACATAGCGCTGTATCAAAACGCAATGAACTGCCTTGCTGGATATGCTATACTAATGCTGCTGTTCACGACACTCTCCGCACAGGATTTGCCGACTCTCCGCTTTACAATGGGCAGATTCAGAGCATAGGACCCAGATATTGCCCAAGCATAGAAACAAAACTGCACACTTTTCCCGAGAAGGACGAACACATGCTGTTTCTCGAGCCTGAAGGCGAAACGACAAACGAGATGTACCTGAATGGTTTCTCGTCATCGCTCCCTCTCAACGTGCAGCTGGCTGCCCTTCGGCAGATTCCAGCTTTCCGCAACCTGGATGTCTATCGCCCCGGATACGCTATCGAATATGACTTCTTCGACCCAACACAGCTCACGCACTCGCTCGAATCGAAAGTGGTAAAAAACCTATTCTTTGCAGGACAAGTAAATGGAACGACCGGCTACGAGGAGGCTGCTGGGCAAGGAATGATTGCAGGAATTAACGCTGCTATCAACAGCAACCCATCCATCAATCAAGGAGAGCCTTTTACGCTGGGAAGAAACGAAGCATACATAGGTGTTCTTATCGACGACTTGGTGACAAAAGGCGTGGACGAACCTTACAGAATGTTCACATCGCGTGCTGAATACCGCATTCTGCTGCGACAGGACGATGCTGACATGCGCCTGACCGAACGTAGCTACCGAATTGGCTTGGCAAGCGAGGAACGCTACCAGTTAATGGTTTCAAAAAGAGAAAAAATCGACAGCATCATCAATTTCGTGGCCAACTTCTCTCTGAAGCCAGCCCTTATAAATGCTGCCCTTGAGGAACTGGGCACAACCCCACTCCGCCACGGATGCAAACTGGAAGAACTGCTCGGACGCCCACAGATAAGCCTTGACAACATTACTCCGCATATCGTTCCGCTTCAGAAAGAGCTGGAGCGTATCATTGCAAATGACCCACGACGCAAAGAGATTATAGAAGCTGCTGAAATTCTCATCAAGTATCAGGGGTACATCTCACGAGAACAACAGATGGCAGAGAAAATGGTGCGTCTTGAAAGCATCAAGATTGAAGGGAAATTTGACTATCCCAACATGACTCAAATCTCTATTGAAGCACGCCAAAAGCTACAAGCCATACAGCCCAAGACTTTGGCGCAGGCATCACGAATTCCGGGCGTATCACCATCCGACATCAACATCATGCTTGTTCTCATGGGGCGATAAAACAGAACAGATGTTCCACGTGAAACAATTTTTTCCTATTTTAAACATAACCAGCAACTTATAAACGAATATAAAATATGAATAGCCAATATCTCATTGACCACCTTCGCTGCATTCCCGACTTTCCTATTAAAGGTATAAACTTTCGCGACGTGACCACTTTATTCAAAGACCCCAAGGCGCTCGAAATTATGGAAGAAGAGCTGTACCAGCTCTATAAAGACAAAGGAATTACCAAGGTTGTTGGCCTCGAAACTCGCGGCTATATCATGGGCGGCATTCTCGCGCGCAGACTTGGAGCGGGATTCGTCATGGCAAGGAAACCGGGAAAACTCCCCTATCAGACACTCAAGGAGGAATATTCAAAAGAATATGGAACCGACTCCATAGAGATTCACGTGGACGCGATTTCCGAGGAAGACGTAGTACTCATTCACGATGACCTGCTCGCCACAGGCGGAACAGCCATTGCAGCATGGAACCTCGTGAAGAAGTTCTCTCCTAAAAAATGCTATATGAATTTCATCATCGAAATACGAGACGAAGGACTCAAAGGCAGAGAAGCCATCGGAGACGGCATTGAAGTTACCACATTATTGACAACTTAAAAAAACTTCATACGCCTTACCCTAACAAAAAAAACAAATACTGTTTTAATTGTTCCACGTGAAACAAATAGCATCTCAAAAAAAGCTTTTTTAAGAAATGACAAAAGACGACGAAAGATTACTTAGACTGAAAGTCATTGTAAACAGCCTTACAGAGGAGCCTGGATGCTATCAGTATTTGGACAAAGACGGAAAGGTCATCTATGTTGGAAAGGCAAAAAACCTGAAACGCAGAGTCAGCTCCTATTTCAACAATTCTCCTAAAAACAGGAAAACACAGATTCTTGTCAGCAAAATACAAGACATCAAATATATTGTTGTACCTACCGACGAAGATGCGCTAATCCAAGAGAATAACCTCATCAAAGAGCATCAGCCTTTTTACAATGTCTTGTTGAAAGACGGAAAGACCTACCCTTCTGTCTGCATCACCAACGAATACTTCCCACGAGTGATAAAAACAAGGAATATCGACAAGAAAAGCGGAACATTCTTTGGCCCTTTCAGCCACCATGGCACATTAAATGCGATGCTTGAACTCATCGATAACCTATATCAAGTAAGACTTTGCCACCTGAATATAACACAAGAGAAAATCGATGAGAAGAAGTTAAAAAGCTGTTTATATCGAGACATTGGCAAATGCAAAGCACCTTGCATTGGTGAACAGACAAGAGAGGAGTATTTGCAGCAAATTGACGAAATCAAGAACATTCTAAGTGGAAACACACGCATTTTATGCCAGAAACTGCTTGAAGACATGCAAGCCTTAGCTGAAAAAGAAATGTTCATTGAAGCGGAAACCATTAAACAGAAATACCTACTTGCCAAAGACTTTGACAGCAAAAGCAGAGTCATCACCAGTTCTAACCAAAACATCGATGTATTTAGCATCGACGATGACGAAAGCAAGGCATATGTCAACTATATGCACGTTGTCAATGGATGTATCACCAGAGTTTTCACCAATGAATACAAGAAAAGACTGAATGAGACCAAAGAAGAGATTCTTTCACTCGCCATCATTGACATGAGAGAAAAATATGGCGATGAATCGAAGGAAATAGTTATACCCTTTGAACTTGGTTTCACACTAAAAAACGCGTCGTTCATCATTCCGAAGGCAGGAGATAAGAAGAAATTGCTGCTGCTGTCGGAATCAAATGTTCGCCAATATCGAATAGACGCACTAAAACAAGCGGAAAAACTTAATCCCGACCAACGCAACATAAACATCCTGAAAGAATTACAGAGAAAATTAAAGTTAGATAAACTTCCTATGCGTATCGAGTGCTTCGACAACTCTAACATCATGGGGCAAGATGCTGTTGCAGGGTGTGTCGTTTTTGTAGGTGGGAAAAAATCGAAAAACGACTATCGAAAATACAACATTAAAACAGTGATAGGACCAGACGACTATGCCTCAATGAGCGAGGTTGTATATCGAAAATACAGCAGAGCCATAGCAGAAGAGCTTCCCCTACCCGACCTCATCATTACAGACGGCGGTAAAGGGCAGATGGAAGTAGTAAGAAAGGTTGTAGAAGACACGCTACACCTGAATATACCTATCGCAGGCTTAGCAAAAGACCACCGACACAGAACCAACGAACTTCTCTTCGGTTTTCCTACGCAAGTAGTTGGAATAGAGATGGATAGCCCGCTTTTTAAACTCTTGACACAAATTCAGGACGAAGTACATCGCTTTGCTATCACATTTCACAAGAACAAGAGGGCTAAACACAATTCAGAATCAGAACTCGATCATATCAAAGGCATTGGCAAAACAACAAAAACCTTACTGCTCAAGAAGTTCAAAAGCCTTAAACGTATCAAAGAAGCTGATTATAAACAACTTGAAGAAGTCATTGGGGCAGCCAAAGCAAAAATTATAAAAGAAACTTTTGCTGAACCCTCCCTTCTTGTCTAAATATATAAGATGATATGAGAACAGTTATACAAAGAGTTTCAAAAGCTTCAGTTACTATCAATAGTGAAGTGAAATCCTCTATAGGAAAAGGTTATCTCGTTCTGCTTGGATGTGAAAATGCTGATACAGAAGAAGATATACAATGGCTCGCAAAAAAAATCTGCGGATTGAGAGTTTTTGACGACGAGAACGGGGTCATGAACAAATCCATTCTGGACACAGGAGGAGACATTCTTGTGGTCAGCCAATTCACGTTATGGGCAAGTTACAAAAAAGGCAACAGGCCTTCCTATCTGCGAGCAGGCAGCCACGAGATTACAGTACCGCTATACGAACGATTCTGTGCGGTTCTATCAGAGAATTTAGGTAAAGAAATTTATACAGGCGAATTCGGAGCAGACATGAAAGTAGAACTATTAAACGACGGTCCTGTAACCATTTGCATGGATACTAAAAACAAAGAATAATCTTATGGAAGAAAACAAGTACAACAAAATTTTAAACCAGTACGATGTAGAACTGGATGACCAGAAAATTAAGCGTCAGGTGGAGATTCTTCTCAAAGAGCACCTGCAAGAAAATAACACGAAAGAGGTTAAGAAGTTCTTACTTAACAGTGTGGAACTGACTACATTACAGACAACAGACAGCGAAGATAGTGTTCTGAAATTTGTTGAGAAAGTCAACAGATTCGATGACATCTATCCAGAGTTAGGCCATGTGGCCACCGTCTGCGTGTACCCAAACTTTGCAAGAATTTGTCACGAAACCCTTGAAAGTGAAGACATAGAAATAGCCTGTGTTTCAGGATGTTTCCCGTCAAGTCAATCTTTCATCGAAGTTAAAATTGCAGAAACAGCACTTGCTATTAAAGATGGTGCTACAGAGATCGACATCGTCATTCCTGTAGGTAAATTCCTGGCTGGCGACTACGAAGGAATGTGCGATGAAATCGCTGAAATCAAGACTGTTTGTGGAGACAGGAAACTCAAGACTATCCTTGAAACAGGATGTCTTAGAACAGCTTCCAACATCAAAAAGGCTAGCCTTCTATCCATGTATGCCGGCGCAGACTACATCAAAACCTCAACAGGAAAACTTGAGCCAGCTGCCACTCCTGAGGCCGCATTCGTGATGTGTCTAGCCATTAAGGAATATTACGAAAAGACGGGCATACAGATTGGATTCAAGCCTGCTGGAGGAATGAAAACGGTTGAAGACGCCCTCACCTACTACACTATTGTCAAGGAAGTTTTAGGCGAGAAATGGCTGACCAACCAGTGGCTGCGTCTTGGAACCAGCTCGCTGGCAAACAAACTGCTTTCCGACATAGAAGGAAAGGATATCAAATTCTTCTAAAAACGTCAGTTCAATACAACCCAATCACAAAAAATGTATAAAAACAACACCTTTTCCCTATTTCAGTACTTCAGGTACTAACATGGAAAAAGAAGCATCATGTAAAGGAAATACAAAGGAGATTAAATGGCTCGGTCGATTACATAATCGACATACATATTCAGGGCTTGCTTGACATCTGAATCCGGGAACGATGTAAGCAGGCCCTTAGCTTTTTTTGCATAGTTGCCCATGACAGTTTCTGCATAGTCAATACCTCCGTTTTCCTTGGTGAAATCGACAAGAATATTGATTTCTTCTTGTGAAACATTTCTTGATTTCACTTTGCGAGCGAGATCAAGCATCTGCTCATCACTTGTCTTCAGCAACGCATGGATAACAGGGAGAGTCAATTTCCCTTCCTTCATATCGTTGCCTGTAGGCTTGCCAATCTGCGCATCCTTGTTATAGTCGAAAATATCATCGCGAATCTGGAAGCATATTCCTACGCATTCTCCAAATTCCTTCATCAGCAGAATATCCATTTCATCAGATGAAACCGACATTGCACCTGCCTCTGCGCAAGCAGCAAAGAGAGCGGCTGTCTTATTTTTGATGATGTCAAAATATACCTCTTCGCCAATCGACTGATTCTGTAAATTATTCAACTGAAGAAGTTCTCCGTCAGCAAGATCCTGCGCTGCTTTAGAAACAATCTCTATCAGTTTCGTGCTGCCTGTCTTAGCTGCACAAAGAAGCGCGTTTGCAAGGATGAAATCGCCTGTAAGAACAGCCACCTGATTGCCATAAGCACTATTGACAGACTCCTGGCCACGGCGTTCTTCACTCTCATCCACGACATCATCGTGAACAAGGCTTGCTGTATGGAAAAACTCGAATGCTGCAGCAGTATAAATGGAATTTTCATTTGCCTCTCCTCCTACCAGCCGAGCAGCAAGAAGCGTGAGCATAGGCCTCATCATCTTCCCTTTCCTACGACCGATGGTCTCCAAAACCTTCTGTAAAATAGGATTAGAATGCACCAGATATGAATCAAATACTTGCTTGTATTTCTCCATATCAGTACCTATAGGTTTTCTTATCTGCAGCAATGTATCCATACTCAAAAAACAAATGCAAAGTTACTGCAAAAAAATGAGTTAACGGGAGAAAAAATAATTATTTTTTTTTCTTAATACAAGAAATTAACCCAAATGAATGAACAAACGGAATAAATCTACTTTTTTCAAACTTTTCTCCATCTATAAGAACGAATATTGCCGATTTCCCAAATATTTTTTGTAAGTTTACACACAAAATACAAAACGACATGGAAAAACTATTTCTACTTGATGCGTATGCTTTAATCTATAGAGCCTATTACGGCTTCATCAAAAACCCTCGCATCAACAGCAAAGGCGAAAATACATCCGCCATTCTCGGCTTTGTCAATACGCTTGAAGAAATTCTCAATAAGGAAAATCCGCAATACATTGGTGTGGCATTTGACCCCCATGGACCGACATTCCGCCACGACGCATTTCCTGATTATAAAGCACAACGTGAAGAGACCCCTGAAGGCATCCGCTTTGCTGTGCCCATCATCAAGGACATTCTAAAAGCCTACCGAATCCCTGTGCTTGAAGTGAACGGCTATGAAGCCGATGATGTGATAGGCACGCTCGCACAACAAAGCAAATCTCTCGATGAAATCGATACTTATATGATGACTCCCGACAAAGACTATGGACAGCTTGTCGGAAAGAACGTGAGGATATATAAACCACGATTCGATGGAGGATTTGACATCATAGGCGAAAAAGAAATCATTGCAAAATACAATATTGAAAACGTTGCGCAGGTCATAGACCTTCTGGGCTTGATGGGCGATTCATCCGACAACTATCCCGGATGCCCTGGTGTTGGAGAAAAAACAGCAGTAAAGCTCATCAAGGAGTTTGGAAGCATTGAGGCACTGCTTGCCAACACCGATCAGTTGAAGGGAGCCATGAAGAAGAAAGTGGAAGAACATATCGAAGACATCAAGATGTCGAAATTTCTTGCAGCCATCAAAACAGACGTTCCTATCACACTCAATCTGGACAATCTCAAACGCGAACCGATTGACGAAACTGCATTGAGAGAAATTTTTGAGCGACTCGAATTTCGCGCGCTCAGCAAAAAACTCTTCAACGACAGCAGCACCCCTACCCTTCCTTCCGACACAGAAAAGAAAAAGACAAAAGGAAAAAGCCAGAACTTACAAGCCGACCTCTTCAGCGGAGATTTGTTCGGAGCACCTGCTCAAGAAGTACAAATACCCGTTTCTGACCCTCAAAATACTCAAAAAAATGCAACCGACGGACAAGGAGACTTGTTTTTTTCAAATCCCAGCGATTTAAACACGACCCCGCACAAATACCAACTTGTTGATTCAGAAGAAGAAATAGAAGCATTAGTTGCAAAATTATTGACTTTCGATTTTATCAGTTTAGACACAGAGACCACTTCTGTTGATGCCATGTCGGCAAAACTGGTCGGTTTGAGCTTTGCTGTCAAGGAAGGAGAAGCTTTCTATGTACCTATACCCTATCACGAAGAATGGGAAGGCGAAGATTTCGACAAAGCCTTAAAAATTGTCAACAAGTTTAA
This sequence comes from uncultured Bacteroidaceae bacterium, assembly GCA_904501945.1. GTDB lineage: Bacteria > Bacteroidota > Bacteroidia > Bacteroidales > Bacteroidaceae > Minthosoma. The sequence continues at coordinate 10,371 of CAJGCU010000031.1, read as the reverse complement.
GAATCTGTATGAATCAAGCCACATCCTTAAAATTGGACAGAACATCAAATACGACTTGATGGTGCTTGCCAACTACGGCATCCATTTAGAAGGAAAGATGTTCGACACCATGATAGCGCACTACATCATCGCCCCAGAACTTCGTCATAATATGGATTACCTTGCAGAGGTCTATCTCCAATACAAGACTATCCACATTGACGAACTCATTGGTTCAGGAAAGAAACAGCGTTCCATGCACGAGCTAACTCCACAAGAAATCTATGAGTATGCTTCCGAAGACGCTGATGTGACACTAAAACTGAAGAACATCTTAGAAAAAGAACTGCACGAAAAAGGCTTATTCGAACTCTTTGACGAAATAGAAATGCCACTGGTTCCAGTACTGGCACGAATGGAGATGAATGGTGCCCGAATAGACAAAGAAGCACTCAGCGAAACGTCACGCATCTTCACCCAAAAGATGGACGCCATCGAACAAGAAATCCATGAAATAGCAGGACAAAAATTGAACGTCAGCTCGCCTAAACAGATTGGCGAATTACTGTTCGACCAACTCAAAATTGACGCCAAACCTAAAAAGACAAAGACGGGACAATATGTAACCGACGAGGCAACGCTTCTCACCCTGAAAAGCAAACATCCCATTGTAGAAAAGATACTCGACTACAGAGGATACAAGAAACTTCTCAGCACCTACATAGACGCCCTTCCACAATTGGTAAACCCACGAACAGGACATATCCACACGTCTTATAATCAAGCTGTTACATCTACAGGAAGACTCTCTTCAAGCAACCCTAATTTGCAGAATATTCCTATTCGCGACGAAAACGGAAAAGAAGTCCGCAAAACCTTTATTCCCGATGAAGGCGAACTGTTCTTTTCTGCCGATTACAGTCAAATAGAACTCCGCCTAATGGCACATCTCAGCCAAGACAAAAACATGGTTGAAGATTTCAATTCTGGCCACGACATCCACCAAGCCACAGCTGCCAAAATATTCAAGGTGGCCATCCAAGATGTAACCAGCGACATGCGTCGCAAAGCCAAGACTGCCAACTTCGGCATCATCTACGGCATCTCAGCTTTTGGATTGGCAGAGCGCATGGAGGTAAGCCGCAGCGAAGCAAGGCAACTCATAGATGAGTATTTCGCCACCTATCCTGGCGTAAAAGAATACATGGACAAGAGCATCGAGAAAGCGCGGGAACAAGGCTACACAGCTACCCTACTCGGCCGCCGCTGCCAATTGCCCGACATCAACTCTCGCAATGCCGTTGTCCGAGGCTACGCAGAACGAAATGCCATCAATGCCCCCATTCAAGGAACAGCAGCCGATATCATCAAAGTTGCCATGATCAATATAGACCGCCGGATTCGTACAGAAAATCTGCGTTCAAAGATGATTCTACAAGTACACGACGAACTCAACTTCTCCGTCGTTCCAGAAGAAAAAGAATCTCTTCAGTCCTTGGTAATCAACGAGATGGAGAATGCCATCAAACTATCCGTTCCCCTATGTGCCGATTGCGGATGGGGCGAAAACTGGCTCGAAGCGCACTAAGATTCCCCCAAACCTGCTTAATAAACTCAAAACAATGCAAGCCGTGTATCCAATGTTCTTTGTACATTGATGCACGGCTTCTTTGGAAACATACATATACAGTAATCGTTCCATGCATATTCAACCTCTGTACGACAAGTTATGATAAACGCAGAACAGACGCTGACCATAGCAAACTTACAAAGCATCACACAATAACAACAAAAGTCAACTACATTTTCCCAAAAAGAAAAACACCTGAAAGCGAATCCGCTTTGTTCACCAAAGATAATTTGCTTCATGAGTAGATGTCTGTTCGCTTCAGATATTCGAGTATCTTTTTTGAAATAATGAAGTCCATATATTGTCATCAACAAACTTCATTTATCTCCACCGCCTGCATAATATTTAAAGCACCGTATTTGAAGTATTATGCAGACGGTGAGCACATAGAAAAAAGAAAGAAAGAATTTTATTTGATGGATTGAACAAAAACTACATTTTTTTTGTACGTTCATGAAGCAAGGTGTATCTTTGCAATATTAAACGCTTTTAGCATTAAGCAGGAATCAAGTCTATTGCTTTATACAAAAAAGCAAATAATGATAAAATATGCTTTAGAATCTTTTTGTGAAGTATACATAATAATTCTGTTATAGATAAGCAAGCCATTTAGACCATTCCTATCTGTAAATGGCTAATAAAGAATTGATTGCGATATATAGAAAAGCATGAAAAAGGAAGTGTTGATGATATTTGTAATTTTGTTGTGCTACCAGATGAGAGCACAGCAGAATTTTACGGTATTGTCTTACAACATTGAGAATGCTTTCGACACGATTCATGATGAGGGGAAAGACGACTTTGAGTATTGTGCTGAAGGGGAGCGGAAATGGAACATGGGGCGGCTTTACAAGAAACTGAAAGGAGTGGGAAAGGTAATTGCTGCGGCAGACGAAGAAAGGCCTGTTGATCTTATTGGATTATGTGAAGTGGAGAATGACAGTGTCATGACATATCTCACTCAACGCACTTCATTGAGGAACATGGGCTATCAATATCTCATGACGCATTCAAATGATGAACGTGGCATTGATGTGGCCTTACTTTACTCTCCATTCACATTCCATCTTATAGAAAAACAAGATATTAGAGTTTTTTTTAAGAAACAAACAACACGTGATGTCTTACGTGCTACAGGAACCATCAATAATGGAGATACGCTTGATGTATATGTGCTGCATTTACCTTCCAGACGTGGTGGTGCTGAAGCACGCGATTTGAGCATAAGAGTGATTGAATTCCTCGGTGAAAACATTGATTCTATTCGCCTTTTCAGGCGCTCTCCCAATATAATTGTAATGGGTGACTTCAATGCAGAAAACAATTCGAAGCAAATCAAATACTTGACCAAAGAAAATGTGTTTGTAAACCAGACTGCTAAACTCAAGCCGGGAAGCTATAAATATCAAGGTGAGTGGTCGCTCATTGACCATATCCTCACTTATACTACAAATCTTATTCCTCAAAAGTCTCGCGTTCTCAATTTGCCGTTTCTCGTTGAACCTGACAAAACTAATGGAGGAAAAAAACCTCATAGAACTTATCTTGGACCTATTTACAAAGGTGGCATAAGCGACCATCTTCCTGTTTTTACACGATTCGTTTTCCGTAAAAAACCTGACTAAATGTGAAAAATCAGAAAAAAGTTGTATATTTGCCAAAAATTAGGTGAAAAATGGTTACAATCAAGAAAGTAGAAACAAAGAATGAACTGAAAAAGTTCATTCGTTTTAATTACGAATTATATAAAAATAATCCATATTCGGTGCCAGACCTCTATGAGGACATGCTCACGACGTTTTCGGACAAGAACGCTGCAATGGAGTTCTGTGAAGCTGCTTATTTCCTTGCTTACAAAGACGGGAAACTGGCAGGACGTGTTGCTGCTATCATCAACCACAAAGCTAACAAAACTTGGAATCTCAACAGCGTGCGTTTCGGATGGATTGACTTTATTGATGACGAGGAGGTGAGCAAAGCCTTGATTGATGCGGTTGAAGCATGGGGTAAAGAAAAGGGCATGACAACCATACAGGGACCACTTGGCTTTACCGACATGGATGCTGAAGGTATGCTCATCGAAGGCTTTGAGGAACTTTCCACGATGGCTACCATCTACAATTATCCTTATTATCAGCAACATATAGAAAAATTAGGATTTGAAAAAGATGCTGACTGGATTGAAATGATGATAAATGTTCCTAAGGAAACCGGTATTCCTGAACGATTGAGCCGCATTGCTGAGATTGTGATGAAGAAGTATGATTTGCGTATCAAGAAATACACTTCTGCAAAGAAAATAGCACAGGAATATGGACAAGAGATTTTTCAAGTTATCAACGAAGCATTCAAACCTCTGTTTGGATATAGCGAATTGAGTCAGAAGCAGATAGACCAATATGTAAAGATGTACCTCCCTGTACTCGACTTAAAGCTAGTTAGCCTCATCACAGAAGCAAATGGACGCTTGGTAGCTGTTGGTATTTCCATGCCATCCATGTCACGCGCTTTGCAGAAAGCCAAAGGCAAACTCACTCCTTTAGGATGGTGGCATCTTCTGAAGACACTCAAGATTAAGAAACCTAAAATACTGGATCTCATGCTTGTTGGCGTATTGCCTGAATACCAAAGCAAAGGAGTCAATTCCATCTTATTCTACGACCTTCTGCCTATCTATATCTCTGAAGGCTATGACTACGTAGAAACAAATCCAGAACTGGAAGAAAACTCAAAGGTGCAGCAGCAATGGATATACTTTGAGAGAAGACAGCATAAGCGTCGCCGCTGCTACAAGAAGGAAATCAAATAATTATGGAAGACTTAGACCTCAATCAAAATAGTAATTATGATGATGGAAATATCATCACACTGACAGGCGTGGAGCACATCCGTCTGCGACCAGGTATGTACATTGGTCGCTTGGGCGATGGCAGCCATGCTGAGGATGGCATCTATGTGTTGCTAAAGGAAATTATTGACAACAGCATTGACGAATTCAAGATGAATGCGGGCAAACGCATTGAAGTGGAGGTGATAGACAATCTTGCTGTGACCGTGCGCGACTATGGCCGCGGAATACCGCAAGGCAAGATGATTGAAGCAGTTTCAATCCTCAATACTGGTGGAAAATACGACTCCAAAGCTTTCCAGAAATCAATTGGTCTCAATGGTGTCGGCACTAAAGCTGTCAATGCGCTATCTACGTTATTTGAGGTCAGAAGTTATCGTGACGGGAAAGTGCGTTCTGCCATTTTTGAAAAAGGAAAGCTCATCGAAGACAAGACAGAGGATACTACTGAAGAAAACGGAACCTTCATCTCGTTCAAGCCAGATAACTCGCTGTTTCTCAACTACAAGTTCCATGATGAATTTGTGAGTAACATGCTCCGCAACTATACTTATCTGAACACGGGTCTTGAAATTTACTACAATGGCAGCCGTATTGTGAGCCGAAACGGATTAAAGGACCTTCTGAAAGACACGATGGATACCACTCCGCTCTATGAAATTATCCATCTCAAAGGTGACGACATAGAGATTGCCTTCACGCACACCAATCAGCAGTATGGCGAGGAATACCATTCGTTTGTGAATGGCCAGCACACCATACAGGGCGGAACACACCAGAGTGCCTTCAAGGAGCATATAGCCCGCACCATCAAAGAGTTTTATGGCAAAAATTATGACTATAGCGATATTCGCTCTGGCATTATCGCAGCCATTGCAATCAATGTGCAAGAACCTCAATTTGAATCGCAGACAAAGATTAAATTAGGTTCTCTCACCATGGAACCTAATGGCGGTATCAGTGTCAATAAGTTTGTAGGTGATTTTATCAAAACTGAAGTAGATAATTTCCTGCACAAAAATCTTGATTTAGCAGAAGTCATAGAGGAGAAAATCAAGGAGAACGAGCGTGACCGAAAGGCTATTGCCGGTGTTACCAAACTGGCTCGCGAACGCGCTAAGAAAGCCAATTTGCACAATCGTAAACTTCGTGACTGCAAGATTCACCTCAATGATGTCAAAGGCGACTTGAAAGAAGACAGTTCCATCTTCATCACCGAGGGTGACTCTGCCAGCGGAAGCATCACAAAAAGCCGTGATGTTATGACTCAAGCCGTCTTTTCTCTGCGTGGTAAGCCTCTCAATTCCTTTGGATTAACCAAGAAAGTAGTGTATGAAAATGAAGAGTTCAACTTGTTGCAGGCTGCACTTAACATTGAGGATGGAATAGAAGGGCTACGTTACAACAAAGTCATCATCGCTACCGATGCCGATGTTGACGGCATGCACATCCGCCTCCTCATGATGACCTTCTTTTTGCAGTTCTTCCCCGAACTTGTCAGGACAGGACACGTCTATATCTTACAGACTCCCCTCTTCCGCGTTCGCAATCGCAAAAAACGCATCAAAAAGTCTGTTCTTGAGGCATATACAGAAAATCACCCCGACAGCAAAGGCGACTTCATCACCATCTACTGCTACAGCGAAGAAGAACGCCTGCAAGCTATCGAAATGCTCGGTCCAGAACCTGAAATCACGCGTTTCAAGGGACTTGGCGAAATTTCTCCCGACGAATTCAAAAATTTTATAGGGCCAGACATACGCCTTGAGAGAGTTACCCTCCGCAAAACAGATCAGGTAAAAGAACTCCTTGAATACTACATGGGCAAAAACACCATGTCAAGACAGACTTTTATCATCAACAATCTTGTTTTTGAAGAAGACAGACCAGAAGAAGAAAACTCAGAATCAGCATAATATGAGTAAAACAGCTCTATTTGCAGGCAGTTTTGACCCATTCACAAAAGGTCATCAAGATATTGTTGACCGCGCACTCCAAAGCGTGGCCGACAATGTGATTATTGCTATCGGTGTCAATCACGAGAAGAAATATATGTTTTCTCTCGAAGAACGCCTGCAAGCCATACAAGAACTCTACAAAGACAATTTGCATGTGCGAGTTGAAAGCTACGAAGGCTTAACGACCGATTTTGCCAAAGAGAAAGGTGCAGACTTTCTTCTGAGAGGCGTGAGAAGCATAAAAGATTTTGAATATGAACGAGATATAGCAGATGTCAACAAACGTCTGACAGGTATTGAGACCGTTCTCTTGTTCACAGATTCCCAATTTTCTGCTATAAGTTCAAGCATTGTACGGGAACTGTACTCTTACCAGAAAAATATAGAAGACTTTTTGCCATGAAACTTCAAGCTATCCTCATATCTCTATTCATAGCTATTTGTATGCCAATCATGGCACAATACAACAGCTTCATTCCCTTTGAAAAACAGATACAAAAACTGATTTTTACACAACAAGCCATCTCTCAGCTCTATGTAGACAGCGTAGATGTCAAGAAACTAACAGAAGATGCCATCCGTGGCATGCTGAACGAACTTGACCCACACTCTACCTATACTCCTGCTAAAGATGTACAGGCACTCAATGAACCTTTGGAAGGATCTTTCGATGGTATCGGCGTACAGTTCAATATGAATGAGGATACGCTTGTTGTCATTCAGCCCGTTAGCGGCGGACCTTCCGAAAAAGCTGGCATCCTTGCTGGCGACATGATTGTGGCTGTGGATGATAGTGTCATTGCTGGTATTAAAATATCACGCGAAGAAATCATGAAACGACTGCGCGGACCCAAAGGTTCTAAAGTTGAACTCAGCGTAAAGCGGCGAGGAATTGAAGGATTACAGAAATTTACAGTCATCCGCGACAAGATTCCTGTCTACACAATTGATGCTGCCTACATGATAGACGCAACTACAGGCTACATACGTATCAATAACTTCGGCACAACCACCAACATAGAATTCATCAAGGCTGCCACAACTCTGCTTGCTTCAGGTATGGAAGATATTGTCATTGACCTTCAAGGTAATGGAGGAGGGTATTTGCAGACAGCAGTTGATTTATCAAACCATTTTCTCAACAACAACGAGATGATTGTTTACACAGAAGGACGCACCATTGGTCGCCAAGAATACCGCGCCAACAGAGGCAAGATGCATATCAACAAAATCGTGGTTCTGGTGGACGGCTATAGCGCTTCTGCAGCTGAGATTCTTTCAGGTGCCCTTCAAGACAATGACCGAGGCATCATCGTCGGTAGAAGAACTTTCGGTAAGGGACTAGTACAACGTCCTGTTAATCTGCCTGATGGCTCACTTATACGTCTTACCATTGCCCACTATTACAGCCCCATCGGAAGATGTTTCCAGAAGCCATACGTCAAAGGCAACAAACAAAAATACGAGTTAGATATGCTTGACCGCCTGAATAGCGGAGAGCTGATGCACGCAGACAGCATACACTTCCCCGACTCCCTCAAATACACGACCAAAGGCGGACGTATTGTCTATGGTGGAGGCGGTATCATGCCCGATGTTTACGTGCCGCTCGATACCACCACTAACAATGCCTTCCATCGCAAGCTCGTTGCAAAGAGCTGTATCACCTCAACAGCCCTCAAGTGGATTGACAGCAATCGCAAGGCACTCGTCAAAGCTTATGATGTGGAAAAGTTCCGCAAGGCACGTTCACGCCAGCAGGAAAACAAGAGTTTCGAAGCAGAAGACCTTCGTTCAGGTTTTGAAAGGTTTAAGCAAGAGTTCGTTGTCCCACAAGACATGATAGACATCTTGATGAAAAAAACAGAAGAAGCAAAGATTGAATATACAGATTCCGACCTGCAAGCTACTCTGCCATTGGTGAAAACACAGTTAAAAGCACTCATCGCACGAGATTTGTGGAGTATTTCTGAATATTTCGAACTCATCAACCCTATGAATGAGATTTACAAACAGGGACTTCGCGCGCTGAAAGATGAAAAAATATTTGAAAACATACAAACCCAATAATAATGATAAGTTATCATGCTGACGGCGTAAAAATGCCTCCCATCCGCCGACGCGACACCAGCACATGGATAAAAGCCGTTGCTGCAACCTATGGCAAGAAAATAGGCAGTATTGCCTACATTTTCTGCAACGACGACAAGATTCTGGAAGTAAATAAACAATACCTCCAGCATAACTACTATACCGATATCATCACCTTTGACTATTGCGAAGATGAACTGCTCATGGGACATAAAGATACACTCTCAGGAGACCTCTTCATCAGCCTCGACACCGTCCGTTCTAACGCCATCCAGCAAGGAACAACCTACGAGGAAGAACTGCATCGTGTCATCATCCATGGAGTGCTCCACCTCATAGGCATCAACGACAAAGGACCCGGTGAACGCGAAATCATGGAAACTGCCGAAAATAAGGCATTAGAAATGAAAGGGTTAACTATATTGAATTGACAACAGAACATACAAACTCAAAAACTCATAAAGTACACCATATATGAAAATTTTTCAACACGTATCAGACATCGGCGACTTGAAAAAAGCCCTTGAAGAGGCTTTCGAAATAAAGAGCAATCGCTATAAATATCAGGAACTTGGCAAAAACAAGACTGCCATGCTCATTTTCTTCAACAATTCGTTGCGCACCCGCCTTTCCACTCAGAAGGCAGCACTCAACCTGGGCATGAACGTCATTGTGCTCGACGTGAATCAGGGAGCATGGAAATTGGAGACAGAACGTGGCGTCATCATGGAAAGCGACAAGAGCGAACACCTGCTCGAAGCCATCCCTGTGATGGGCTCTTACTGCGACATCATCGGCGTGCGTTCCTTCGCGCAGTTCGAGTCTCGCCAGGATGACTACGAGGAGAAAATACTCAACCAGTTCATCAAGTACAGCGGTCGCCCCGTCTTCTTCATGGAGAGTGCCACCGTGCATCCTCTGCAAGCCTTTGCCGACCTCATCACCATCGAAGAGTACAAGAACAAGACATTCATTGAGCCCAATCCGCTCTTTGGTGGTACTCCTGTCACACGCACACCCAACAAACGCCCAAAGGTGGTGCTCACATGGGCACCTCATCCCAAGGCACTCCCACAGGCTGTGCCCAACTCCTTTGCCGAATGGATGAATGCTGCTGACGTGGACTTTGTAGTCACCCATCCAGAAGGCTACGAACTTGACCCACAGTTTGTTGGCGATGCCAAAGTTGAATATGACCAAATGAAAGCCTTTGAGGGAGCAGACTTCATCTATGCCAAAAACTGGAGCTGTCCGGGCGTTACACGACCAGAAGAGTACGGAAAAAATCTTCATGATTATCACGATTTTGCCGATTGGACCGTCTCTGCACGCCAAATGGCAGTCACCAACAACGCTTTTTTCATGCATTGCCTTCCTGTGCGCCGCAACATGATTGTGACCGACGAAGTGATTGAAGCACCAACCTCAATCGTCATCCCAGAAGCTGCCAACCGTGAAATCTCAGCCACCGTCGTGCTGAAACGAATGCTGGAAACACTCAAATGAAAAGCAAATTATACACCTTTATAATCTATAATTTTGGGGTGCTGTTTTCAAGAACAGCACCCCTTTTTTATTCAGCCAAGAGGCACGTCATAGACACTCAACATTCTCTCTAAAAATGTTTCCGATTGTACCTCAAAAGGGGTGAGAGTCTCACCTATGGTATAGGTAAGACTCTCACCCCTTTTGAGGTTGTAAGCGGAGCTGAAAATAGGATGAATTTTGAGGATATCTGAAAGATATAGAGATTGTTGTGAGTCTGGGGTTCTTCAGCCTTTAGCCAGACATTAAAGATTACGTAACTTCTTATATCGAACTCGCATTAAATCAACATACGAAAGCGTGTTTTCTCAAAAGAATTT
>CAJGCU010000030.1 GCA_904501945.1 uncultured Bacteroidaceae bacterium | reverse complement strand
AGAAGTCGATATGATTGTCTTTCAGCAGAATCATGTCGAAGAGTCCGATGCGGTGGTTCATGCCTCCGCCAATCTTGACCGCTTCTTTCTCCAGCATACGCATGCCAGGAGTGGTCTTGCGTGTGTCGAGCACACGGGTTGTTGTGCCTGCATCGATGAGTGCCTGCTGGTACTTGCTGGTCATGGTGGCGATGCCGCTCATGCGCTGGAGGATGTTGAGCATGAGGCGTTCGGTCTGGAGGAGGCTCTGTTCCTTGCCTTTCACAGACATGACAATGTCGCCAGGCTTGACATGAGCGCCATCCTGTATATAGACTTCTACCTCCATGGTGGGGTCGAAACGGTTGAACACTTGTTTTGCGATTTCAACACCAGCAATGATGCCTTCTTCCTTGATGAGGAGCTTGCTCTCGCCGTAGGCATCGGCAGGGATGCAACAAAGTGTGGTATGGTCGCCATCGCCTATATCTTCAGCGAAAGCGAGGTCGATAAGGCGGTCGTTGAGTTCTTCTACAGATAACATAATAGTGAGAATTTTAATTGTTATTGAAATACCATGCGAGACCTACTTTTACACCAAACTCGCTTCTGTCAGAAAAGTCTGAAAGAGAAAGGTCGTAGTAGAGTGATGGCTCTACAGTGAGATGGCGGTTGAGGAAGAAGCAGTAACCCACCTCGGGCGTGAGCTGCACATCGTTGAAGCTTTTTGCCCCATGAATATACTTAGCTCCTGCCTGTAAGAAAAGTCCGTTCTGCTCAATGAGATAGCGGCACTTTGCACCAGCATAGAACTGCTGCATGTCGGAGTTGCGATAGTCAAAGCCTACTTCGGCAATCGCTAGCCATGCATCTTCAAACATATAACCGCCATTCACACCCAGATTCAGCCTGAACTTGCTGTCTTTGCTGTAAGAAAGAGCTGCAGAATTCGTCGTTGCACCTAAATAATATTTGCCTTTCTCGAACTGTGCAAATGCACCATTGATGCCGATTACGGCAAAAAGAAGTGTAAAAATAATCTTTTTCATCATTTCCTATTTTTGAATTGTTCTTTTTTGTACAAAGCCCATAACAATGCGGCACAGATGACTACATATAGCAGAATATGAGGAAGATAAGCTATCCATGTATTCCACTCCACACCGTTGTATATATAGAATCCTATTCCAATCAGCAAGAATGCTGCGGGCTGCCAGATGTATCGTTTCATTTGCCGAATTTCTTTTTAGTCCATACCATGTAACAAACCAACAAACCAAATGTCACAAGTCCGCCCAATGTGTAGGAAAGGGCATGATTCAGTTGGAAGCCCTCTGGGGCAATCAGGATATAGGTAGTGCAGACCATGGTCATCCACAAGGCTGGCACAAGCGGTATGAGTATGGTATATGGATTTCTTGATTCAGAAACACATCTCTTGGTCATCCATACCGTCACCGCCCAGAGCGTGAAGACAGAAAGGCTCTGGTTGAACCATGCAAAGTAACGCCACAGGATGTCGAAGTTGACAAACATCAGAACGATGCTCACTACAAATATTGGCAAGGAGAGAACGATACGCTTGTAGATTTTGTTTTGCTTGTAGTGCATAAAGTCAGCGGCAATCAGTCGGGCGCTGCGGAAAGCCGTATCACCGCTCGTAATCGGTGCTGCCACCACACCAAGAATAGCCAGCACTGCTCCAACCTTTCCCAACCAGCTTGAACAGATGGCATTCACTAGCACCGCAGGCGATGGTTTTCCTGTCTCTGGATTAATCATGGCTGTCAGCAATTTCTCATAAGGCGTGTCACCTGCCACATTGAGGCTGTCAGCAAACTTGATGGCAGCAGCAGCCCAGATTAGCGCAACCAGACCCTCTGTTATCATCGCTCCGTAGAAGATGGGGCGACCATATTTCTCGTTCTTCATGCATCGAGCCATCATTGGGCTTTGTGTAGCATGGAAGCCGCTCACTGCACCACAGGCTATCGTGATGAACAGACCCGGGAAGAGAGGCATCGTGCTGGCAGGATGATGGTTGCTGAATGCCTCTGTTATCTCTGGCATCGTTCCATCATACGCAAAGATGCCATACAACAAACCTACGGCCATAATCAGCAATGCCACTCCAAACACGGGATAAATCTTGCCTATGAGCTTGTCGACAGGCAGCAAGGTGGCCAGAATATAGTATATGATGATGATGACCACCCAGAAATACTTAGACCACAGGAATCCTTGGTCAACCATCATGCCATCGAGGATGTCGGCAGGAGTGGTAACGAACACAGCTCCCACAAGCACCATCAGCACCAGCGACATGACACGCAACGCAAAGCGCGCCACTGTGCCCAGTTCATCGCCTACTATCTCAGGCAGGCTGGCGCCATTCTTGCGGATGCTAATCATGCCCGACATGTAGTCATGCACAGCACCTCCGAAGATGCATCCCAGCACAATCCAGAAATAGGCACTCGGGCCGAACAAGATACCTTGAATGGCACCAAAGATGGGTCCCGTTCCTGCTATGTTAAGGAACTGAATGAGGAATACCTTCCATGTAGGCATGGGAATGTAATCCACTCCATCCTGAGAAGCATAGCAAGGGGTCTGCCTTTTCGAATCAGCGCCAAACACTCTATCCACAAAAGCTCCATACAGGACATAGCCCAAAATCAGGAGCAGCAACGAGGTGATAAATGTAACCATATCTATTTATTGAATATTTATGTGGCAAAAATACGGAATTATCCGTATCTTTGCAAAAAAAATAAGAAGATAATGACATATACACATAAACTGTGGGCATTGATGACATTTTTTATTATTCTGTCAACCGCACTTCATGCACAAGAGCCCACAACCTCCCCCACGCAATCCCAAGAGGCATCATTCCTCCCAGACCTTTGGGACACAGCCCACCCTCTTCGCGAAACACGCGCTGTATGGCTCACCACCATCGGCGGACTGGACTGGCCACGCACCAAAGCCACGGACGCAAGAAGCCAGGAGCTGCAGAAGCGAGAGCTGACCCAAATCCTCGATAGCTACAAGAAAGCGAACATCAATACAGTCTTGCTTCAGACACGCGTCAGAGCCTCCGTCATCTACCCCTCCACCATCGAGCCTTGGGAACAGAGCCTGACGGGGCGTGCAGGGAAAGCTCCAGGCTATGACCCGCTGGCATTCTGCATCGAGGAGTGCCACAAGCGAGGCATGGAGTTGCACGCATGGATTGTCTGCATCCCCATCGGCACCACCCAGCGCCAGCGCAGCTACGGAGCAGCCTCCATCATCAGAAAAAGAAAAGAGCTTGTCAAGACCGCGAAAGGAGGAGAGATGTTCATGATACCAGGCAAGCCCGAAACGGCCAACTACATAGCCAGCATCTGCAAGGAGATCGTCGAGAACTACGATGTGGACGGCATATCGCTCGACTACATCCGCTATCCTGAAGCCACCTACAGATTTTCAGATGACAATCTGTACTCCAAATCAAGCGGCATGTCCAAGGCAGAGTGGAGACGCGACAACATCACGCGTATTGTCAAGCGCGTTCACGACACAGTCAAGCCCATCAAGCCATGGGTAAAGCTCAGCAGTTCCCCCATCGGCAAATACAACGACACCAACCGCTACAGCTCAGGAGGATGGAACTGCTACGATGCCGTGTGGCAAGATCCACAGATGTGGCTCCGAGAAAACTACCAAGACCTGCTCTTTCCCATGATGTACTTCACAGGCGACAACTTCTACCCTTTCCTGTATGACTGGAAAGAAAACAGCTATGGTCACCCCGTTGTGCCTGGACTTGGCATCTATTTCCTCGACCCTAAAGAAGGACGCTGGACACTCAACGACGTACGCGCCCAGATGCACACAGCCCGTAACAGCGGCATTGGCGGCATCGCCTTCTACAGAGGCGAGTTCCTCACAGGCAACTACAAGGGCATCTACACAACGACTTGCGACGAGTTTTTCCCTTATCCAGCTCTCACACCACGCATGACGTGGACCGACAACACCCAGCCCCCCACCGTCCCTACCAATCTAAAATACACAAACGGGAAGCTCACGTGGAATGCCTCTCTGCCACAGAAGGCTGCCCCTGCACTGGCAGGAGAATACATATTATATAATGTATATGGCTCCAATACCTATCCCGTTGATGTGAATGACCCTCAGAATCTTCTTGCTACAAACATACGCGATACGCAGTACGAACTCAAAGGAAGGTACACCAAAGTGCTACACCACGCCGTTACAGCTATCGACCGCTACGGCAACGAAAGCTCTGCTGCACAGGAAGCCAAGCCTTCTGTCAGCCTGCCACGTAACATCAACGTTCCTCAACTCATCAATCGGGACAAAGCAAACGAGGATGAAAAAGGGAAAAAGAAAAGGAAAAAGAAGTGACAGACATGCAAGATTTCCATCTAAAAAGGTGGAAAAAAAGTGGAAAAACAATACCTAAACAACTGATTAACAAAAGGAACAGACTGGAATTTACTTTTCCATCTGTTCCTTTTTTTGTTTATTGCTTTTGCCGTACCTTTGCAGCACAAAATCAAAGAATCCATGAAACGAAAAAATCTTTTACTGATTGCAGCTATGGTGCTGACCGTTCTCTGCACCATCATCTTCTCAGCATGCAGCGGAAAGCAATCGCTGCTGCTGAACGAAGCAGAACTCTTGGCGCTCGATGCACCAGACAGTGCCGCTACCCTCTTAGAAGAAGTAGATACAGCAAACTTAAATGAAGCCGACTTCATGCTATATGCACTCACCCGGGCGCTCGTGCTGGAAGAACAATGGCAACGTGCCCATGCCGACACGGCGGTGTGTTTGGGTGACTATGAGGAAACTTGGGAGTTTAAGCGTGAGACCATGTCGAGCAAAGGACGGCTTGACGAGGAGTTGGACAGCATGATGGCTGACTCGTCGCTCCTCCGCGCATACCATTATTATAACGAGAAGAGCGTGGGCGGAGTGACGAATGACGAGGAGGACTTGCGGCGGTTTGGTCGCATCTGCTATGTGCTGAGCCGTCACCATGGGGAAAACGACTCGCTGCTACAGAAAGACCAACTCTACTTGCTGGCCATCCATTGTGCCGAGGCTTGCGGAGACAGCGAGACGGCCCATCGTGCTTATCAGCAGTTGGGCAGGCATTTGCAATATGCCCACCACGCAGCCAACAACGAGGCGCACCACTGCCAAAGGCAGGCTCTGAAGCACTTCGGCCGATGCCGAGGTGACGCACAATGGTTGCTCACCCTCGTGAATGACTACGGATTCTCCTACCTGTCTTTGCAATCGCTCAATCCTCGCCACTTCCCCACATTGGTTCATGCGGCAAGCCTCGCCTGCAAAAGCGGGAAGGTCCCAGAGACCCTGTACGACTCTGTGGCTGCCCTCATAGACAGTGTGGAGAACGCCCCAGTGCTCCCCTTCTCTTCCTACATGCAATACCATTCCACTTACGATGGGAAACTGACAGTCCGCGAACTCGGTGTGCCGAAAGGAATGTTTGAGGATGCAGAGCATGCCTACGAGGAAGAAGCGAAAGAAGGCAGGGCTGCAACGGTGAAGGAGAAACAACAACAGTTTGACGAGGAGATGCGACGTGCGATCAACCGCCTGAATGTGCAGACACGCACCTATCTCTCTGCGGGTTATGCACGTCAGGCCTCCATGCTGCAGACGCGGTTGCTGTGGGCGGTCATCGGCTGCCTCATCTTGGCGGTGCTCGTGCTGCTGCTGTTCGTGTGGAATTGGCATGAAAAGGTGGAGCGGAAGCACAAGGAAGAGTTGTTGAAGCAGGAGCAGGAAGTGGAACGGCTGTCGACTCAACTGCAACAGAAGGAAACACTCATCGCCATCCTGCGTGGAAACATCATCGACAAGAGCGAAATCCTCGAAATGCTAGATTCAGCTACCAAACGCACCATCATCAATGCCCGCAACTGGCGAGAAATTGAGGCCACGCTTGACATAGCAGACAATCACTTTGTGAGCCGATTGCGAGCCGATCACCCCACCTTCAGCGAAGACGACATACGACTGTGCATGCTCACCCGGCTGCAACTCAGCAACACAGCCCTCTCTTCCATCTATTCCATCTCTGTCTCAGCCGTACAGCACCGCAAACAGAAACTGAAAAAAGAAGGGTTTGGCGTAACAGACCCAAAAACGACGCTCGACCATGTGATAGAAACATACTAACCCCTATAAACATACATTTATGAAAAACAATCTCTTACGATGCGGAAGTCTCCGCATCCTGCTGATGCTATGCCTTTTTGCAAGCACAGCGACCCTGCAAGCTAACATCATCCGAGGCCGTGTGCTCGATGCCGAAACAGGCGAACCGCTGGAAGGCGCACAAGTGCATGTGAACGAGGCTTTTGTGTCAACGACCTTCTTCACCAAAGTGAGCACCGACTCACTGGGCTACTTCCACTATCGCTGTGGCGACATGGGGCGACTGACCTTCACCGCCAAATACTTCGGCTACCACGACGGGACTGAGAAGACCATCGGCATTGAAGGCAACGACACCATCCGACTGAAAGACATCCGACTGAAACCCTCGCAGTTGCTGCTGAAGGAAGTGGAGGTGAGAGCCAAGCAACGAAGGTTCTACATGCGAGGAGACACGGTGGTGTTCAACCCAGAAGCCTTCAACATGGAAGAGGGCGCACGGCTGGGAGAACTCATCGAGAAACTGCCGGGCGTAAGCATCAAGGACGGCCAACTGCTCTGGAACGGCGAACCACTGAAACTGATGATGAACGGCAGGGAAGTGTTCAGTAAGGACATGCTGATGAAGCATCTGCCCGTAGAGGCGGTAGAGAGCATCAAGGCTTACGACCGGAAGAGCGAGTTGGCAGAGCGGACAGGCGTGAACGACGGCAAGGAGGAACACGTGCTGGACGTGAGCATCAAGCCCTCGTGGATGGACAAGATGTATGGCGAGGCAAAGGCCACAGGATATTCGAGCGGACACTATGCCACGTCGCTGGATGCTTTGCGGCTGAGCGACACCGACCCGCTGCTGATATTCGGACGAGTGTCTAACGAACCAGCAGAAGTGACCATGCGAACCATCAACTCCAGCGGTTCCAGATGGGGGGCTGAGCCTGTGAGGCAGCAGATGGCATCGGTGGGGTATCAGCATTCGTGGAAGAAGACTGGCGAGGAACTGAGCCACAACTACTGGAACATCACGGCAAGCCCCAACCACACCGACCGAAGCAAGGAAAGTTGGGAGAACACACAGACTTTTCTGCCAGGCACAGCACCCACCGAGAGCCGCACCACCCGTCACGACTACCAACACGCCCTGACGGTTCCCCTCCATTCCGTTTCTTACCTTTATCTCAAGAAACACACCCTGCGGCTGGAGGGTGAGGTCAAGTATGAAGAAGGGCGGAAGGAGAACCATCAGCATCAAACCCTCTCCGAACTGACCGAAGGTAAACTCCTCACAGTGAACACCTCCACCTACCACGCATCCAACCGCTCCAAAGGCATCACGGCCAAAGGTGAGGCTTCGCTGACACGCTACATTAACGACGGTGCCGTCTCGACAGGCATCAACCTGAACTTCAGCCAACAGAGAAACAAGGGAGCCTCGGAGGGCAACTACCATTACTACACGCTCGACCCACACCATACGCTCGACCTGCAGAACTACGACACGGACACGCACCATCTGGCTGCCACATGGCACATGGGACTCTCGAAAGGAGTGGGGAGCCAACTCTTCACAGGCATCAATTTCTCCACCACCTATAGTCACGACACCCACGACGAAGAGCGACAGCGAGACAACACCCCCGACCTCGCCAATAGTCTCAACAGTCGCACTCAAACTTGGGGAAACTCCCTTTCGACAAGTGCAACCCTCACCCTTGACGCCTTCTCGCTGAGTCCTTCAGTTGCGCTCACCCATCAGTACGAACACATTGACTATCAACGTGGCGCACTCGACACGATGACACAAAGAAACCTGCTAATGATTAACCCCAGCGTAGGGATGAAATACAAGCTCGGAAAGCAAATGAACTTGCAGGGCTCTATAGGCTACACAACCACCCCTGCCCAATTGCTGGACTGCATCGACTATGTGGATGACACCAATCCGCTCTACATCCGTTCAGGCAACTCTGAGCTGAAAAACAGCCACTCGCTCTATGCGAGCATCAAGTACAACATGCTGCTCACCCAAGCAAGCCAGGCATTGAGCGTTTCTGCCGATTACCAGAAACAGCACTCCCCCATCGCCATGGTGCTGCACTACAACTCGCAGACAGGCGTGTACCATGCCACTCAGCAGAACGTGCAAGGCGGCAACACGTGGAACATCGGCATCGACTACGAACGCAGCATCGGCAATCACGTCACATGGCGAAACAAACTCTCTGAGACATGGGGCAGAAGCTATGGCATCTTGACCATGGTGGACGAAGCGACAGAAGTGACCTACAATCGGCAGAGCCGCTCTGCGCTTTCCTACACAACAGAGGCAGAATGCAGTTTGGCTGCATGGACGCTGAATCTCTCCAACAGGTTCGGATGGACAAACTACACCTACAGCGACAAGAGCCAACAGCAACAGGACATCTTCCACAACGAGACCGAGCTGAACATCCGCTATCACCACTCCAAATGGACTTTTCGCCTCCATCCTAAACTCGCCATCGACCGAGGGCACATCGCACAGACCATGAACACCAGCCAGTTCCTGCTCAATGCCTCCGCCACCTACAAGTTCCTGCACAACAAGGCTGAACTGACCTTAGAGGGCAAAGACCTCCTCAATCAGGTCAAACGCCACACCTACAGCATCACCCCCACCACCCACACAGAAAGCGGTGAAGACTATCTCCACCGCTACGTCATGCTCAGCTTCAAATATAAATTTGAACCCAAGAAAAAAGATTAAAGAAAGTTAAACAAGTGTACACACCCCTCGCACTGTCAGTGATGATCGTGCGAGGTTTTTTTATGTCCATCGGCATTGTCCCCTAAAGCCCATTTCCTCAAGGGTGAAACAGAATCATCAGCTTTCCTTCGTCCACCAATGCCCTGAAGCCATGCTCGCGCTCAGGCGTCAATGCCACCGTAGCGTCAGAGCCATAGCGTTCATGGAGCAACAAGGCGAGAATGCCCATGTTCATGCGCAGATTGATTTCGATACAAGGATGGATGCGCCCATCAGCCGTCTTGAGCATATCGATGCCCACAGGTCCGTGATAGGCCATCTGCGAAAGATGCTCCTTGTGGTAATCTATCAGGCGCTGCAGCAAGGCTTCGTCAGCCCCAATGCGCTGCAGTAGCTCTTGCTGGCTCTCCACATAGTTGTAACCGTATGCTCCACTCTCGGCTGCATGAAACACAGAATATCCTAAAAACTCTACGGTATGGTCTTCGCTGATAAAGAACTCCATGGCAAAGTCGAGCACCTTGTCAGCATAAAAGCGGTCTGTCACGAAGCCTCCTTGCGATGATAGGAAGCCTTGCAGCCTCGTTCTCGCACGCTCGTCACGCCAGTCTCCCACAAACACTCCCCTGCCCGAAGATGACCAAGGCGACTTGAAAATAAGCAGGGTCATATCCCCCTCTTCAGAAACGGACCCCTCGGGTACGGCAGGGTGGACCCCTCGGGTACGGTACAGCGGACCCCTCGGGTACGCCTCCGTCGCCCCTTCGTCCAGCTGCGCTAGCGACGGCAACTTTTCCCAATACTTCATCTCGTCTCCCAACAGCTCATCTTCCTTCATCGTCGCCAGCATCTGCTTTAAGTAACGCCACGCAAATTCCCTGCTCGAAAGCCGCCTCACCTCCTCCAGCCATTCGTCTGAAGGCAGCATCTCCATGGGCACTCCCATCAGGCGATAGCGCTGCTTGGTAGCCAGGCTCCATCCCCACGGGCCAGCAAAGCGTGTGCCTTCCCACAAACGAGCCAAATCAGCAAGTTCCGATTCCATCTGCTGAATGCGCTTAGGGGGCACGTACTGACGCACATTAGCCGCCAGTGCCATATCGTTGGAACAATTGAAGATGCTTGGAATTTCCATACCTGCAAAGATAGCGCTTTTCACTCAAACAGCAAAAGAAAACCTTGGTTATTGGCGCATGAAGCGCATGTTACCCTCTTCATCGCAATTACGTCACACCTTTCATCATAAATACGATGAAGGGCGCAACGTAATTACGATAAAGGAAGATGCTTTAATGAAATACAGGAAAATGAGAAAATCCTCGTTATTCTTCAACACGATTTTTAATTATCTGTATTTCCTAAATTCTCTTCCTGTTTTACAATCAAATTTTCTTTTACATAACGTATCATGACGCTTTTTTTCATTATCTTTGCAACGACAAAAAAAACATGAAGGCAATGAAAAGAAGATTAATAGGACTTTGCATGGCATTGGCTGCTCTGGCGAATGGGAATGCCCAGACGCAGGAGGAGCTGTGGATAAAGAATGGAGAACGAAATATTTATGGTGTATTGAGCCGCCCTGAGAATGGGGCGAAGAAACAGCCTGTGGCTATCATCTCGCATGGCTTCAACGGCACGCACCACTTTGGAAAAGACTATTTTGCAATGCTGGCTGAAAAGGGCTATCAGTGCTATACGCTTGATTTCCCTGGCGGCTCGATGAACAGCCGCAGCGACAGCAACACGATGAACATGTCGATAAAGAATGAGGTGGATGACTTGCTGGCAGTGGTACGCTATTTCAAGAGTCGCCCCGATGTGGACAGCAAGCGCATCGTGCTCATTGGCGAGAGCCAGGGAGGACTTGTCTCTGCACTGGCAGCATCAAGCAAGGCGAAAGACATCAGCCAGCTGGTGCTCATCTACCCTGCCCTGTGCATCCCAGACAACTGGAACGAACGCTACCCAGATGTGGCTGCCATACCAGACACGACCCGCATGTGGAATGTGCCGCTGAGCCGCAACTTCTTCATGGAGCTGCGAGACATGGACCCTTACAGGGAACTGCCCAAGTATAAGAAGCCAGTGCTCATCATTCATGGCGATGCCGACCCTGTGGTGCCCATCAGCTATTCTCATCGGGCAGTTGATGCTTACAAGAAAGTCCACCTGGAAGTCATAGAAAAAGCAGGACATGGCTTCAAGCCTCAAGAGCGCAACAAAGCCATTGAGTGGATAAGGGAGTTCCTGAAGTAAAGAATAAGAACGATGCTGGGAACTACCGTCAATACGGCCACAATCATTGCAGGGGCCATTGTGGGCGCATGCCTGAAGCGAGGCATCAAGCCGCAGTATCAGCAGGCGCTGTTCAATGCAATGGGCTTATGCTCGCTGGCTTTGGGATTCAATGCCTTTTGCCAGAACATGCCCAAGAGCCAGTACCCCGTGCTGTTTATCGTAAGCCTGGCTGCCGGCTCGCTGATTGGCCATATGCTGAAACTGGACGAGAGATTCAAGAATCTGGTGGAGCGACCCAAACGCAAAAGAGAGAAGCTATCTGGCAAGATGCCCCAAGCATCCTACAACATTCAAGACGGCAAGCGCTCTCCCTCTTCAGAAGGTGGAGGGCTGGCTGAAGGTCTCTCCACAGGCATCCTGCTTTACTGCATTGGCACATTCTCGATGGTAGGTCCTGTGCTGAGCGCGCTGTATGGCGACAACACCTATCTCTATACAAACGCCACGCTCGACTTCATCACATCAGCCATGCTTGCCACCACGTATGGCATCGGCATGGTGTGGGCAGCCCCTGTGCTGTTCTGCTGGCAAGGAATGTTCTACCTCATTGCCATCTGTTCGGCAGATGCCATCTCTGACGAACTGCGAACGGAGCTGTGCATCGTGGGTGGCGTGCTGATTGCCGCTGCTGGTCTCAGCATCCTGAAAATCAAGGACTGCAAGACCATCAACATGCTGCCTGCATTCCTGATTGTCATCTTGTTCTTTCTGGGGAAGCATCTGCTGGGATACTGACCTTCAATTTATAATAAAATTAACATAAACATGAAAAAACTAAAACTATTCACGACAGCGTTAGCGCTGGCATTGGCTGGCAACGCGGCTGCACAGAGCGAAATCTATCCGCAGCATTTCGACTTGAATGAAGTGACTTTGCTGGATGGCCCAGTAAAAACGATGCTGGAGACGAACAATGACCACCTCTTGCAGTATGATGCTGACCGCCTGATGACTCCTTTCATCCGTCAGGCAGGACTCTCCAAGAACTCTTCTTCCAAATACTACGGATGGGAGGAGAAACATCCCAACTTTCGCAACTGGGGAGGCGATGCAGGCTTCGACCTCAGCGGCCATGTGGGCGGCCACTATGTGAGCGCATTGGCTTTGGCTTATGCTGCCACCAGCGACGCAAGCACGAAAACCTTGCTGAAAGAACGCATGGACTACTGCCTGAACATCATGAAAGACTGCCAGGATGCTTACAAGAACAACACAGCAGGACTGAAGGGATTTATTGGCGGACAGCCCCTCAATCATATCTGGACAGGACTTTATGCAGGCGACCTCACAGAGTTCCGCAAATCGGGCGGCTGGGTGCCTTTCTATTGTCAGCACAAAGTGTTGGCAGGTTTGCGCGATGCTTATCTCTACACAGGCAGTTCATTGGCAAAGGAGCTTTTCAAGGGACTTTCTGACTGGAGCGTGAACTTAGTGAGCAAGCTTTCCACAGACCAGATGCAGCAGGTGCTGGGATGGGAGCACGGAGGCATGAACGAGACGCTGGCTGATGCCTACAAAATCTTTGGCGACAAGAAATATCTCATTGCTGCCAAGAAGTATAGCCATCAGTATATGATTGACGGCATGAAAACGTTCAACCCCACTTTCCTCGACGGAAAGCACGCCAACACGCAGGTGCCTAAGTACATCGGCTTTGAACGCATCTGGCAAGAGGACAACACCGTGAGCAGCTATCGCAACTCTGTCCTTAATTTCTGGAACGACGTGGCACAGAACCGCACCGTCTGCATAGGCGGAAACTCCATCAGCGAGCATTTCCAAAGCCACAACAGAGGAGAACTCTACATCAACAATCTGGAGGGTCCTGAATCTTGCAACTCTAACAATATGCTGAAGCTGTCGGAGAACTTGTTTGACGACACCCACGATGCAAAATACGCAGACTTCTACGAGGCTACGATGTGGAACCACATCATGTCGACACAAGACCCACAAACAGGCGGCTATGTGTATTTCACCTCGCTCCGTCCGCAGTCCTACCGCATCTACTCGCAAGTGAACCAAGGCATGTGGTGCTGTGTGGGCACAGGAATGGAGAATCACAGCAAGTACGGGCACTTTATCTACACCCACAGCGAAGATAACGACACGCTTTATGTTAACCTCTTCATCCCCAGCGAACTGAACGCAGACAAGTTTGGCATACGTCAAGAAACCCAATTCCCCTATGAGCAGAAAACTAAACTGACCATCACAAAAGGCGGAAACTTCACCCTCGCCATTCGCAAGCCTGCATGGGCAAGCGCAGACGGCAAGGCCAGCTATGTATGCCAGACCAAGAAATGGGAAAAAGGCGAGACTATCGATTTCGACCTCCCTATGGAGATTCGATATGAAGAATGCCCTGACTACACAGGCTACATCGCTTTCAAATACGGCCCAATCCTCTTGGCTGCACGCACAGAAACAGAGGCTAAGCTGCAAAATGAATATGCAGGAGAAGGACGCATGGACCACTCTCCTGGTGTACGCGCCAGCGTGAAACCGCTCTCTTCAGCCCCTCTACTCATTGGCAATCGAGCAGAAGTACTTCAAAACATCAAGGCTAAAGACGCAAGCAAACTACAATTCACGTTGGCTACCACCAACAAGGGAGATGTCACGCTGGAACCTTTCTACAGCATTCACCACTCACGCTATTCATGCTACTTCTTCCAGGGAACAGAAGAAGACTACGCCAACTCCGAAATGGGCAGAAAAGATGCTGAAGAACAGGCATTGCTGGCACGCACGCTCGACTATGTAGCCACAGGCGAGCAGCAGAGCGAAGCTGGACACGAGGCAAAATATTCAGTGGGCTCTACAAGCGGAAGCTACAATGGAGAGACCTATCGCGACGCTAAGGCTGGAGAATTTGTACAATATGTGCTGGAAAACAAAAGCAAAGAAAGCACAAACGTGTCTCTGATGCTCCGCTTTACAACAGCAGACAAAGGACGAGCTGCCAGCATTTATGTGGACAATGTGAAAATTGCAGACATCACCATCCCCTCTTCTGTCAAGAACTCTGACAATGGATTCTACAACATAGAATATCGCATCCCAGACGAACTATTGGCAGACAGCCAAGGCCAAGTAAAGGGAAAGCTCACTTTCAGAATCGTAGCATCAAGCAGCACTTTCATGCCAGGCCTTTACTACCTACGACTACTAAAGGACTATAAAGACCTAACCTACAAATGGACTGCAACAGACTGGGAAACAGGCGACACAGGGCGTGTATCACAAAGCAATTTTACTTACAACGAAGACAATACCATCACCATCAAGGCAGGCACAGGGGCTAACAACCTGTGCCTGTCATTCAATCACGAAAAAGTCAACGACGCATTGCTACAATCGTCACAGAAATATCTTGCAGTCATTGCCACAAATGTGCGAACAACAGCAGGATCAGCCTATCTTTGGTGGCTAAATGGCGTGAATAAAGGCTCAAGCGTGACACCAACAAAAATACAGAAGCTATCAGACGGAACATGTTTCATCTGGGACATGACAAAATCAGGAATCAACGACAACAACTCAGGAGACACCTTCAGCATCAGCCAAGGCGCAACCATCTTCGGACTGACCTCCACAACAGGAACTTCAGTCATCAAACACATCGGATTCTTCTCCTCGATAGAAACTATTGAAGAAGCTGTCAGCATCAAAGATTTTCAAGCAGCCCTTCCTGACCATGCAGAAAAATATATCTCTGCAGACAAAAACACCTTCTTCACACTTAACGGTATAGCCACTACTACTCCACAGCCTAACGGCATCTACATCAAAAACGGGAAAAAGATAATCTTCTCTGAATAAAAAAACTTTTTCATGAAAACTCCTACCCTCTTCAAAGAATACATCTGGCTAGTCAACACCATCTACCATGCAGGAAAAATCTCCCTGAAGGACATCAACAAGCGTTGGATGCGAACAGACATGAGCGAAGGACTGCCATTGCCACGTACCACGTTTAACCGCCACAAGGATGCTATCGAGGACATCTTTGGCATCTATATCGACTGCGACCGAAGAGACGGCTACCGCTACTACATTGGCAACGAGGAAGCACTACGTGAAGATACCATACAGAACTGGATGCTGTCAACACTGACAGTGAGCAACCTCGTCAGCGAGAGCATGAGCCTGCAACAGCGTATAGTACTGGAAAACATACCTTCGAACGGAGAACACCTTGAAGTGGTTATCAAAGCCATGAAAGAAAACAAGAATATCTCCATCCAGTACCGACGCTACCAGTCGGCCATTCCGAAAAGCTTTTCCCTTTCCCCCTATTGTATCAAACTGTTTCGTCAGCGCTGGTATTTGCTGGGACGTTTCGAGAACGGGAAGTATGCTATATTCTCATTTGACCGCATAGAGGATATCGTTCTGACAGACGAAACATTCAAAATAGACAGAGATTTCAACGCTTCAGACTTCTTCTGCGAGTGCTTTGGAGTCGTAATTGGAGACGGAAGCAAATCGCAGCGCATTGTACTCCGCGCCTTCGGACGAGAGAAATACAGTTTAAGAGATCTTCCACTGCACCACACGCAAAGAGAGCTGAAACACGAAAATATTTCAACACAAAATCAGTCAGAAAATAAAGAAGAAGACAGCTATGCAGACTTTGAGTATTTCGTGCGCCCTACAGACGATCTGAAAGGACACATCCTGTCCCGTGGAGCATGGCTCAAGGTGCAGCACCCCCAATGGCTTGCCGACGAAATCAGGCAATGGCACGAAGAAGCTATAAAACGCTACGAAAAAAATTAAGAAAAAACGAAAAAAGCGGGAATCTGTACCGCACTCTGGGACAACGTCTCGATAACTTTGCATCATCAACTTAAAAAAATGATGCAATTATGACTTCTTATCTTGTACTCAAAATCACATTCATTGCCAGCGTCATCTTCGCTGCCATCGGAGCATTTCCACTCATCGCATTCATATTCCTCCTCGTGTGGCTCATGGCAGCCCGCATTATGGGCAGAAATGCCCTCAAAGGATTCTGCGTCGCCGTCACACTCACTATCAGTCTGTTCTTGGCTATTCCTCAGTTCATTCCATAATGAAATTAACCGCAGGAACCCATTCGCGAACCGTTTTGTAGGACTGGAGAGCCACATCCTTGTAGGAAATACGAAGACGTTCCTTTTCTATGCCAAAAGTATTAACAAGAGCGTCATGCACAACTTCTGCGCGCTTTTGAGCCAGGCGTGTATGATATTCCGTATCTTCGTCGGCAATAATATCTGGATGTCCCACGATGTTCAGATTTACTGCTGGGTGGTCTTTCAAAAATTTTGCTACCAATTCAACGCGCTTAACCGTAGCCGTATTCAGATAATAAAAACCTGAATAAAATGGAATTTGCGTGTACATCGCTTCGCCCAGACGTACCGTTTCTTTATATTCACCGGTGGTATCCTTCAAGACAGGATCGACAAACGGCATCCTTTTCGGAGCACGGAAACGGCGCAACCCCTGTTTGCCATTTTTGAAATGATAAACAAAATTAACCATCAAATCTAAATAGAAATCTAGATGGTTACCATTCGAAACACCATTATACTTATTGTCCGTCACGTTAGTACGCAACTCGACATCAAGGTCCCAAGGCTCACTCAAACGAGCAGAACACTGTACACCCACTTGTCCTAAAGCATACACGCCACCTTCTCCATTCACCGGATAGTAAGGATAATCATTCCACGATTTTATCTTCTCGTCAAAATCGAAAGATTTTAGCACACCCCCACCAAACAAGAGACTCCATGTCAGCGGACGGTCTGCATCATACCCCATAAACATGTTAGAGATGTTCACAATACCAGAAAACGTCGCAGTCAAGCATTTGAAGCTATATCTTCCATTGCCATACACATCTGGCAAAGCAGCCTCAGCCGCCTTGCTGCACCGAGACAACTGCATATTAAGACCGCCCATCAGACGTAATCCAAACACAGGCGTAAAATGATGCCCAATCAAGACATTTACAGAAGGAATTTGATGACTGATAAAGTCAGTGCTAACAGCATTCTCTGCCAGCGACTGGCTAAACCCTCCAGCCAAACCCAAATACCAGTCACCATTCTTGTGCTTCTCCACATACGACTGAGCTGATACCACTACGCTACAAAGCATCAAAAACAACACCAGAATCAACTTATTTTTCATATCTCTCATTTTTATCTATATGTATGCAAAATTACCATAAAATCCTCGAAAAAGAATAAAAAAACGTCTTAAAATGGCACATATCAACAAAAATCACTAACTTTGCCAAAGAATTGCAATATCATGGCTCGGTAGCTCAGTTGAATAGAGCGTCAGATTCCGGTTCTGCAGGTCATGGGTTTGAGTCCCATCCGAGTCACTAAAAAAAAAACAGACCTGCTTTGTGATGCCACAAAGCAGGTCTGTTTTTTCATTTTCCCCATCCACAACACTCTTTTCCCTCAAAATCCTAGATTGTCCTCGAAAAGAGATAAAATAAAATAGCGTTTTTAATAACTATATATAATATATTTTGTTAAACTTGTTCATGCTTTTAACATTGTGAATAATTGTTAATTTTACACCCTAATTAGCGCTGAACGTCTCAAACGTACCATCATCAAAAAAGATACGAACCTCCACCACTTTACGCTGCGGCTTCTGCTGTTGCCTCAGAGTCTCAGCCACAATTTCCTGAACAGATACAGCCGTCCCAGGTAGTGCGGCAGAAGCTGAACGGCTCATTGCGGTATCTCGTACAGCTGGCGCAACAGTTGCAGCCATAGACGATTTTGCAGAACCACCTTGCTGTTTAGAAGCCCCAAACAAGTCTGGCATACCCTCGCCATCTTCCTCCACAGCCCTATGTACATCACTCACGTCTGCAGCATCACGATCAGCAGCAGGGGAGTCCACATTCTTATACATAGACCCCTCACCATAAAAAAGCCATGCAGGGTTGATGTCTGGGAAAGCCTGGGCGATGCTTCGAAGGATATTAAGAGTAGGTTCAGTCCTTCCACTTCGAATATGCGAGAGGGTGCCTGGTGCGATACAAACCTCACTGCAAAATTGCGTATTGTTCAAATGCTTTTCTTGTATGATAAGCTCAATTTTCTCTTTATCTGTCATCTTTCTAAACTTTTTACAAAGTTAGCGAATATTTTTGGTTTTGCAAAACGATTTGACAATTATTTTTATTTCTAAAATTTAATTTTCTATTCATGAATTTAATTTGTAAAACGCTTTTGTTTTTACGTTTTGTGTTTGTAAAAAGTTAAAGACTTTCATTCTGTAAAACCAACATCTCCTATCACTTCTTAAATCGCATTTAGTTTGTTGATTATGAAACAGGTATTATCTATATAAAAAGCCCAAACAGGAGATAGAAAGGTGAATAAGCTCCTCAAATAAACATCAAGAGCGCACTCTCTTTTAGTCTTTAGTCATACAAATATAGATAAACTATGATAAACCAATTAGTTACAGACGAAGATAAAACAGTGAATATTTAAGATTTTTCAAATGTGAATAAACATATTTACAAAATGACATTTTTACATTTTACATTTTTAATTTCGTTTATGCATCACCTGCGGTGTTTTCTTTTGTAAAAACCTTATCTTTTTGTATTAGTTTTGTTTTGTAAAATTCATTCTTGGAAAACTTAAAAATCATTAACGTAAAAAAACGGCGTCTTGAAAAATTAGAAAAAACGATGATTTTTGCGAGAATCGAACAGCCGCCTACAATTTCCTTTTTCGTCCGAAAAAGGAGCATTTTTTCGCCCTATTTTTACTACTTAAACTTCTGATTTTCCGAACAAATACCCTCTCTTTTTTTGTTCAGTTTTTTGGTTGAAACAGATTTTTTTAATGCTTTTACACCCCTCAAAACGCCCGCCAAAAGACTCCAGAAGAACAAAAATCAGATTCTCTTTCCTCATTTTTTACCACCCAGAAATTCCTCTTCATTTTTTTTGACCCATTTTTTCATACAAAAAAAATGCCGCCCTCCACGAGGACAGCATTTATAGGAAATAAAAAATTGGTTAGGTCAATGCAAAATAAAGAAAAGCAGCTCATGCATGATATCAGCATCCGTCAGGTTCCCCCTATTGATACCCTTCAATCGAGCATCCGTTTCGCGCAGCTTCCCTATAATTTGCATCGTTTTCATAGGTGTATAAAGTCGCATTGCTGCCATATAGTCGCGCACTTGCCAACTCTGCCTTAGTTCCAAGTGCTTCATCAACCCCTGTTCAGAACGGTCCGGAGAGTAAAAAGCCTGCATGATGAGAGCAAAAAGATTAAAAAGCATTGATACCACCATAACAGGAGAATTCGCCTTAGAATTCTGATCGAAATGATAAAGAATCTTATTGGCCCTTAAGACATCCTTCCTCATGACAGAATCACGCAACTCCCACATATTGAACTCTTTAGATATCCCCACATTCTTCTCTACAAGGTCTGCAGTAATGCGCATTTCCCCTTCTGCCAACGATAAAGCAAGCTTGTCCAATTCACCAACTAGACGATTCAAATCTGCCCCCACGTTATCTGCCAGCATTTGGCATGCTTTTTCTTCAATGCTCACCTGCTTACGTCGCAAGTAATCCATAATAAACTGCGGCAGCATGCCATCCTTCAACTTCTTGCTTTCAAACACCACCCCCACTTTTTCTATGGCAGGGACGAGTTTTTTTCTTCTGTCAACCGTTCCATTTTTGTAGCAAATTACCAAAATTGTGGTCGATAACGGACTTTGAGCATATATTGCAAGTTCGTCTAATTTTAACAAATTCTGTGCTTCTTTAACAATTACCACTTGATATTTTGCCATCATCGGATAACGCCGTGCACAATTCACGATATCTCCCACAGCCGTTTCGCGTGTACAATAGATAATTGTCTGGTTGAAATCCTGTTCATCTTTCGTCAGCACATTATCCGCAATATACTCTGAAACACGATCAATGTAATACGGCTCCTCTCCCATCAGCAAATAGACAGGAGCATATTCTTGCTTACGTATAGATTCTACAATTTCACGATGCGTAATATTCGCTTTCGCCATAAATAGTTTTCTTTGCTATAATTTAGAACTTCGCTGCAAAGATAAAAAATAATTAGGAAATTCACGCGTGTAATCCAGCACGAAATGCACAGCAAGCGAAAAAACCGCTCAGCTTCAATGAAAAGCCCCAAATCGATTTCCAAGTCCTGAATAAAATCCCTACCTTTGCATACAAAGGCTTCAGCACGTATGGACACACACCGCAAAATTATTCATATCGACATGGACCAATTCTTTGCAGCAGTAGAGCAGCGCGACAATCCAGCGCTGCGCGGTCTCCCTGTTGCCGTTGGCCATGACGGCGAGCGCGGCGTCGTGTCCACAGCCAGCTATGAAGCCCGCCGCTTCGGCGTCCATTCAGCCCAAAGCGTCCAAGTAGCCAAGCGCCTGTGCCCCGAGCTCATCATTGTACCCTCCCATTTCGACAGATATAAAGAAGTGTCAGCCCAGATTCGGGACATCATGCAGGATTATACCGACCTCATCGAGCCCATTTCTCTGGACGAAGCTTTTCTGGATGTAACCCACAACAAGAAGAACATAGAGCTGGCTGTAGATATAGCCAAAGAAATCAAGCAGCGCATCCTGCAAGAGACTGGACTGACAGCATCTGCCGGCGTTTCCTACTGCAAGTTCCTGGCCAAAATCGCCTCCGACTACCGCAAGCCCAATGGTCTCTGCACCATCCACCCCGACCAAGCCCTCAGCTTCATCGCCCGCCTGCGCATCGAGCAGTTCTGGCTAGTCGGCAAAAAGACAGCAGAGAAGATGCACAAAATGGGCATTTACAATGGCGCGCAGCTGCGAGATTATTCGCTGCAAGGACTCACGGCAGCCTTTGGAAAGGCAGGACAAATGTTTTACGATTTTGCGCGAGGCATAGATGACCGCCCTGTCGTGAAAGACTGGGTACGCAAGTCAGTAGGGTGCGAACGGACTTACGAGCATGACATCCACACCAAAGCCGCCGTCACCATCGAACTCTACCACATCCTGCTCGAACTGCTCGACCGCCTGCACCGCACCCAGTTCCAGGGGCATACGCTAACCCTGAAAGTGAAGTACCACGATTTCACCCAAATCACACGCTCCATCACCTCACCCGAGCTTCTGCTCACCAAAGAACAGCTGCTCCCCCTATCCAAGCAACTGCTGCACAAAGTCACCTTCGAGCAGCACCCCATCCGCCTGCTCGGACTCTCCATAGGCAACCCACCATCCGCCAGCGACACCAAGCCCCATCGAGAGGAATGGATAGACCAGTACCTGCCGTTTGAGGGAGAGTGAGAGGAGATAATGAGGGCTTGGTGAAATGGAGACTGAATTGGGGTGATTTTGGGGTGAAAACAAGTCAACAAATAACAGTTATAAGTCTAACCAGAGCCAACTTATACCAGGGAAAGGCTCCAAATGGAGTCAACCTAAATCAGGAAATGACATGATTTTGAAGTGAAATGGGGTGATTTTGGACGGACCTGAGGCTAAAATGGGGTGAAAAGAGGGTGAAAATGAGTAAGGGTTTTGAGAGTATAACAGGTTAAGCATTTTGCTAACTACCTAATAATTAACCACTTCGCATATTTCAATCATCATTTTTTCATTTTTTCATTTT
This sequence comes from uncultured Bacteroidaceae bacterium, assembly GCA_904501945.1. Lineage (GTDB taxonomy): Bacteria > Bacteroidota > Bacteroidia > Bacteroidales > Bacteroidaceae > Minthosoma. The sequence goes on along the minus strand of CAJGCU010000030.1, from coordinate 191 downwards.
TTCATTTTTTAATTCTCGTGCGCAGAGGCGCGCGTATATATATTATATATTTTATATTATATATTACCCGTTGGCGGAGTTACAATAGCGCATATTTAACTCTTCCAATGGGCCTATTGTTTACTTTGTTCAGATATTGCAAAACGGTAAAGGCTGTAATCTTTCCCAACACTCTTGTGAAAAGTCCTCTT
>CAJGCU010000029.1 GCA_904501945.1 uncultured Bacteroidaceae bacterium | reverse complement strand
TTTGTTCAAGAGGGCAAGCAGTGGAAGACCAAATATCATAATGGATACCTGAATGACCAGCTGGGCGTGAAGCATCTCTACCATTATGATTTCGTGATAGATGGCGATACCATCATTCATTCGAAAACTTGCAAGAAGATGTATGTGGACAGCAGTCTTGGCGGCTCAAGGAAGGAATATCTGCTGGCCATGTACGAAGAGGGGAAGAAAGTGTATGTCATACCCAAAGAATCGACTGAAGGATTGCTGCTGTATGATTTTGGTGCAGAAACAGGAGACAAGATTGAAGTCTATACCAGTCCCAACATTACCCCTTTCTCTTCATATTATCAGCCCCGTCCCGAGACTATGCGTGTGCTGGATGTGGAGACACGCGTGTACCATGGTGTGGAGCGACGTTGCTTGTATGTTATCGCCGAGTCAGATTATCAGACCTTTGCAGAAGACGACCAGCCTTTCACGTTGGAAGACTTGGAACCTTATTGTGGTTGGTGGATTGAGGGTATTGGAACAGAAGGTTACCCGTTCAACAACACGACGGTTGGCATACTGGGCAGCGGAGGAAACAGCACATGGCTCTGCATGACCGATACTGACACACTCTATACGAACGGCACGTTCGACCCGACAGCCAACAAATGCCTGGTGGATGGTGGCATGAGTTGGATTCAGAGATATGCAAACGACAAATGTTCTCCAGAATATAGATATACAGAGAAGCGTCATTTCTATTTCAAAGAAGACGAGGGAATGACGATAATTGGAGGGCATCCATGTCGAATGCTGTACGCATCAGTGCTGGACGAAGAGCAGAATGAGCACATCGTGGCGGCGTTGTATGAGGAAGACGGCAGGGTGTATTGCTATCCGTGGCGAGGAGCAGAAGAGGCTTATCTCCTTTATGACTTCCGTGCCAACGTGGGCGATGAACTCACAGTGGGCGTACTGAACTTTGATAACGACTTTGAAAAAGAGCACGAAATTGAGCTATCTCCTTGCCAGGTGGTGAGAGTGACTGAAGAGGATTTCTTTGGCATCAAACGACGCTGCCTCTACCTCAAAGAGCCCGTTTATACTTCAAATGGCTATGTTTACTTTGACCATACAGAAGAGGACGGGTGCTGGATAGAAGGTATTGGCTCCACCGCAGGCATCGCGAACAGCCTCGGTCTTGTTCAGCAAGCAGGAAGCCCCTTTAAGAAACTTCTGGAATGTGCCTGGATGGGCGACATCTATTATCATGCCGAGGATGACAATCTGCCCGATGACATCCGAGACATCCGCATCGACAGAAACGCCCAATCCTCCAAAGATGTCTTCTACGACCTCACAGGCCGCCCTGTCTCAGCCCCATCCAAGGGCATCTACATCCAGAACGGGAAGAAAGTGCTGGTGAAGTGACGAGAAAAGGCTAATTTGCGGTTTTACAGTCTTTCTGTAGTATGTTGTCCGTTAAACAACTGCAAAAAAGACAAAAACATGCTGGAAAATTTGGCGTGTTGGCAGAAATGTAGTACATTTGCATCGAAATGATAGAGGGGACTGAAAAGTTCCCTCATTTGTTTGCCTCATGTGATAACCGATAACTCGTAAATTTATGATTGACAAAAACAAAGTGAAGGATTTGGTGGAACAGTGGCTGGAAGGCAAGGAGTACTTCCTTGTTGACGCTTCTGTGGACGAACAAAACAAAATCACTGTGGAGATTGACCACAAGGACGGGGTATGGATTGAAGACTGCTGCGAACTGAGCAAGTTTATCGAAGAACATTTTGACCGCGATGTGGAGGACTTCGAACTGGAAGTGGGCTCTGCAGGCATCGGACAGCCGTTCAAGGTGCTGCAGCAGTATATCAACTCTATCGGATATGACGTAGAACTACTCACGGCGGAGGGGAAGAAGATGGAAGGATACCTGAAGTCTGCTGACGAGAACGGATTTGTCGTGACCGTGGAGGAGAAACAGAAGATAGAGGGCAAGAAGCGTCCGCAGATGGTAGAAGTGGATAAAGCTTTTGGTTATGCAGACGTGAAATGGGTGAAAAATATTATTGATTTCAAATAAGTTTGCGAGTTAGCCACTGGGGATTTTACCCCTAAAAAGAACTTAAAAACTCCCAAATTAAAGGATAAATAACAAGGAACTAAATAACTCAAACTATAATGGCAACTAAGAAAAATTCAGAACGTGTAAACTTGATTGACACCTTTAAGGACTTCAAGGAAACAAAAAACATTGACAGAACGACTCTGGTCAGCGTGATTGAGGACAGCTTCCGCAGTGTACTGCAGAAGACCTATGGATCGGATGAAAATTTTGACGTGATTGTGAACCCAGACAAAGGCGACTTTGAGATTTACCGCAACCGCATAGTGGTTGCTGACGGAGAGGTGAAGAACGAGAATGCAGAGATTTGCCTTTCTGAAGCACAGCTGATTGACGAGGACTTTGAGATTGGCGAGGAAGTGAGCGAGAAAATCGAGTTCGCTAAATTCGGCCGCCGTGCCATCCTGACACTCCGCCAAACGATGGCCAGCAAGATTCTTGACCTCGAACACGACAACCTCTACAACAAGTATGTAGATAAGGTGGGCACTATTGTCAGCGGCGAGGTGTATCAGGTATGGAAGCGCGAGATGCTCCTGCTGGACGACGAGGGCAACGAGCTTCTTTTGCCTAAGAGCGAGCAAATCCCAGGCGATTTCTTCCGTAAGGGAGAAACGGCACGTGCAGTGGTGCTGCGCGTGGACAACCTGAATAACAATCCTAAGATTATTCTCTCACGTACATCGCCAGACTTCTTGAGACGTCTGCTTGAGCAGGAAGTGCCTGAAATCAACGACGGCCTCATCACTGTGCAGAAGATTGCACGCATTCCTGGCGAACGCGCCAAGATTGCTGTGGAGAGCTATAACGAGCGCATTGACCCTGTGGGTGCATGTGTGGGTGTGAAAGGTAGCCGTATTCATGGCATTGTGCGTGAGTTGCACAACGAGAATATTGATGTTATCAACTACACTTCAAATATTCGTCTTTTCATTCAGCGCTCTTTGAGCCCAGCCAACATCTCTTCTATCACGCTAGACGAAGAGAAGAAGAAGGCAGAGGTATATTTGCAGCCAGACCAGGTAAGCCTGGCCATCGGTAAGAATGGTGACAACATCAAGCTGGCAAGCATGCTGACTGGATATACTATCGACGTGTTCCGCGAACTGAATGGCGAAGAGCCAGACGAGGAAGACATTTATCTTGACGAGTTCAAGGACGAAATCGAGCCATGGATTATCGAAGCCATCAAGGGTCTCGGACTTGACACCGCGAAAAGCGTGCTCAGCGCTCCACGCGCTATGCTGGTCGAAAAGGCTGACCTCGAAGAAGATACCGTGGATGAGGTGCTCAGCATTCTCAAAGCCGAATTTGAAGAATAAAATGGCACTTGTCGAGTAATGTGTTTAGTGTCTGTCTCCAGCACTAAACACTTCCCCTCGAAGAAGGGGTGCGAAAACGGAACAGATATTAAACATTTACATTTAATAAGGATATATGGCAGTAAGACTGAATAAAGCATTAAAAGAACTCAATGTAGGAATTAACACTGTGGCTGAATTCCTGCAAAAGAAAGGTGCTGCATTGCAAGATGCGACACCCAACGCGAAGATTACAGACGAACAATATGCCCTGCTGAAAAAAGAGTTTGGCGAAGACATGAAACAGAATGCCGAAACCAAGCAAAAGATACAAAACCAGAAGGAGAAGGAACAGCAAGAAAAGAAGGAACGTCAGCAGGCTTTGAAAGAGGAGAAGGAACGCATTGAAAAAGAAAAAGCTGCAAGAAAGCCACAGCTGAAGATTTTAGGCAACATCAATGACATGAAGAAGTCAGAGCCTAAAGCCGAGCCTAAGCCAGAGCCAAAGGCAGAGCAAAAAGCAGAAAGTCCTAAAGTCGAAGCAGCTCCTGTTGCAGAGACGCCAGAAGTGAAGCCTGTAGAAACTCAAGAAAAAGTTGCTCCTGCAAAAATGGACGAACAGCCATCTGCACAGCCCGAGCAGAAGAAAAAGGCGAATAAGCTTTCTCCTGCTGAACGACTGGAGCAGGATGAAAATGGCGTGTATCACCTGGCTGCACCAGCAGAAGCTGGAGTACAGTTCAAGCAGGTGGGCTTCATTGACCTGTCCAGCCTGAACAGCAAGACACGTCCTGACCGCAAGAGCAAGGCTGAGCGTCGCAAAGAACGCCAGCAGGCACAAGGCGGCGATGCACAGGGACAGAATGCGAAAGGCCAGCAAGGCAATGCGCAGAAGAAAAAGCGCAATCGAATCAACAACAGCAAAGTTGACATTGATGCTGCTGCGAAACAGAGCAACACTCCGAACGCTCAAGGCAAGAAGCAGGGCGGCAAACCTAATGGCGCACAGCCACCTCAGCAGCAGAAGAACAAACCTGTTCAGCAGCAAGCTTCGGGTAAAAAGAACAAGAAGAAACAGCCTATTAAGCCACAAGAACTTAGCGAAGAGGAAGTAGCAAAGCAGGTAAAAGAAACACTGGCTCGCCTCACTGCAAAGCAGGAGAAGAAGGGTGTGAAATACCGCAAGGACAAGCGCAATGCCATCCATGAGCGCATGGCCGAAGAAGTGGAAGCAGAAAATGCAGCAAGCAAGGTGCTGAAGATAACAGAGTTCGTTACTGCTAATGAACTTGCTACCATGATGGATGTGCCTGTGACAAAAGTCATCGGAACATGTATGTCTATCGGCATGATGGTCAGCATCAACCAACGACTTGACGCAGAAACCATTAACATCGTAGCAGAAGAATTCGGATTCACTACCAGCTATGTATCTGAAGAAGTTTCTAACGCCATAGAAGAAGTAGCAGACAAGGAGGAAGACCTCGAGCGTCGCGCACCTATCATCACGGTGATGGGTCACGTTGACCATGGTAAGACTTCTCTTCTCGACTACATCCGCAAAACGAACGTAATTGCAGGTGAAGCTGGTGGTATCACACAGCACATTGGCGCTTACAATGTCAAAATGAAGGATGGACGAAAGATTACATTCCTTGACACCCCTGGTCACGAGGCCTTTACCGCCATGCGTGCCCGCGGTGCTCAAGTGACCGACATTGCTATCATTATTGTAGCTGCCGACGACGACGTGATGCCTCAGACAAAGGAAGCAATTGCCCATGCACAGGCCGCTGGCGTACCTATGGTGTTTGCCATCAACAAGGTGGATAAGCCAACCGCTAATCCAGAAAAGATCAAGGAGCAGCTGGCTGCCATGAATTACCTTGTGGAAGACTGGGGAGGAAAGTATCAGAGCCAGGATATTAGTGCCAAGCAAGGCATTGGTGTTGAAGAGCTGATGGACAAGGTTCTTCTCGAAGCCGAGATGCTGGATTTGAAGGCAAATCCAAACAGAAAGGCAACTGGTTCTGTCATTGAATCCACACTGGACAAGGGACGTGGATATGTAGCAACGGTTCTCGTACAGAATGGTACGCTTCATCAAGGAGACATTGTTCTGGCTGGAACACACTATGGTAAAATCAAAGCGATGTTCAACGAACGCGGACAGCGTATCGAGCAATCTTTGCCAGCAGAACCCGCTGTTATTCTTGGACTCGACGGAGCACCTACTGCAGGCGACACCTTCCACGTGATGGACACAGAACAGGAAGCACGAGAGATTTGCAACAAGCGCGAACAGCTCAAGCGCGAACAGGGACTCCGCACTCAAACACGTCTTACACTTGACGAATTGGGACGCCGCATTGCGTTGGGAGATTTCAAGGAACTGAACCTGGTGGTGAAAGGCGACGTGGATGGCTCTATCGAAGCACTCTCAGACTCGCTCATCAAACTTTCAACAGAGAAAATCCAAGTCAACGTCATTCATAAGGCTGTTGGTCAGATTAGCGAAAACGACGTCGAACTGGCACACGCTTCCGAAAATGTCATCATCATCGGTTTCCAGGTTCGCCCATCAGCAGCAGCTCGACGTCTAGCCGAACAGTATGGTGTAGACATACGTCTCTACTCTATCATCTACGATGCTATTGAGGAGGTAAAAGACGCTATGGAAGGAATGCTTGCTCCAACATTCAAGGAGGAGGTTACAGCCCAGGTAGATGTACGTCAGGTTTACCGCATCACCAAGGTCGGCACTGTTGCAGGCTGCTGGGTGACAGAAGGAAAAGTACACCGTTCAGACAAAATTCGTGTCATTCGCGATGGTATCGTTGTTCACACAGGAGAGATTCTTGCGCTGAAACGATACAAGGACGACGTGAAAGAAGTTGGCCGCGATTTCGAGTGTGGCATTTCCGTAGTGAATTTCAACGACATACGTGAAGGCGACGTACTTGAGACCTACACACAAATCGAAGTAAAGACAAAACTGTAAAGAGACAGTTATACGATTGCAAAAAGAGTAGTAAGGGTGTACGACAAATCATCTGCCTCACCCTGCTCTTCTGTACAATCTTCCAACTGCAAGGAAAATGGAAATATTAATCTATGTAGTTCTTCTGGTGGGAGCCGTTATCGGCTTTCGCCAGGGAGCTTTTAAGCAGATAGCCAATTTCTTAGGCGTTATCTTAGGTCTAGTTATTGCTGCTACGCTCTATCAGCAATGTGGCGACATGCTTGCCGACAAGGCTGGCACAAGCATTGGCTTTGGCCGTCTGATTGCTTTTGTGCTCATTGTGATAGTTGTCCCCGTTATTTTAGGATGGATAGCCTCGCTGCTGACATCTTTCTTCAAGAAGCTCAACATCAACTTTCTCAACCGTTTATTGGGTGCAATAATTGGCGTCATCAGCTACGGCTTACTCCTCAGCGTTGCATTGAATCTGTATGATTTCATCAGTAGCAATGCAGGCTTCAAACCTGAAAAACTAGATGAACGTCCCAGTCTCTTCTATAAGATTAAACAAGCCACCCATATCATTATTCCTGACATTATCATTGTGACTGATTCAACCGAAATCGCAAACGGTACAGAACCCAAATGCGGATTGCGTCCAGTTGTTGATAAGACAGTCGAGAAAATCAATCCATTCCATAATTCAGATGAGTGAATCAAATGAGTTTGTACGACAGGTGGCGGAGAAAAAGTACGAATTTGGCTTCACCACTGATGTACACACAGAAATCATAGAAAAAGGTCTTAATGAGGATGTTGTGCGCCTCATCTCCCAGAAGAAAGGCGAACCAGAGTGGCTGCTCCAATTCCGTCTGGATGCCTATCGCTATTGGCTGACACAAACACAGCCATCATGGGCTCATGTCCATCTGCCAGAGATAGATTACCAGGCAATGTCCTACTATGCAGACCCTACAGCCAAGAGCAAGGAAGGTCCCAAGAGTCTTGACGAGATTGACCCAGAGCTGATGAAGACTTTTGACAAGCTTGGCATTCCGCTCGAAGAAAGGTTAGCCCTTTCAGGCACAGCAGTTGATGCCGTGATGGACTCCGTGTCTGTCAAGACAACTTTCAAGGAAAAATTGTCCGAGAAAGGCATCATCTTCTGCTCCATCAGCGAGGCAGTGAGAGAACATCCCGACCTTGTCAAGCAATATCTTGGCAGCGTCGTCCCACCCAAAGACAACTATTTTGCGGCCCTCAACAGCGCAGTATTCTCTGACGGTTCATTTGTTTACATCCCCAAGAACACGCGTTGTCCGATGGAACTATCTACTTACTTCCGCATCAATGCACGCAACACTGGACAGTTCGAGCGCACCCTCATCGTTTGCGACGAAGGGTCTTACGTTTCCTATCTTGAAGGCTGCACAGCACCGATGCGCGACGAGAACCAGCTGCATGCTGCCATCGTTGAGATTGTGGTAATGGACAATGCAGAAGTGAAATACTCAACCGTACAGAACTGGTACCCTGGCGATGCTGAAGGACGAGGCGGAGTGCTCAACCTTGTCACCAAGCGAGGAGACCTTCGCGGAGTGAACAGCAAACTGTCGTGGACACAAGTAGAGACAGGTTCTGCCATAACTTGGAAATACCCGTCCTGCATACTGCGTGGCGATGGCAGCCAAGCTGAATTCTATTCCGTGGCCGTGACCAACAACCACCAAGAAGCCGACACAGGCACCAAGATGATACACCTCGGACGAAACACACGCTCGACCATCATCTCAAAAGGCATCTCAGCAGGGAAGTCGCAAAATTCCTATCGAGGACTGGTGCGTGTGGGCAAGCATGCCGACGGAGCACGCAATTACTCTTCCTGCGATTCCCTACTGCTCGGCAACGAATGCGGGGCACACACATTCCCCTATATGGACATCCACAACAACACCGCCACTGTAGAACACGAAGCCACCACCTCGAAAATCAACGAAGACCAGCTCTTTTATTGTAACCAACGCGGAATTTCCACAGAAGAGGCTGTAGGACTCATCGTGAACGGCTACGCCAAGGAAGTCATCAACAAGCTCCCCATGGAATTTGCGGTTGAAGCCCAAAAGCTTCTGAGCGTCTCCCTCGAAGGAACAGTAGGATAACATACAATGTATAATTGAAGACATGCTAAAAATAGAAAATCTCCACGCCAAAGTTGGCGACAAAGAAATACTCAAAGGTGTCAGCCTCACCATCAACGACGGTGAGATTCACGCTCTTATGGGCACCAATGGAGCAGGCAAATCCACCCTCTCCAATGTCATTGTGGGCAACCCCTCCTACGAAGTGACCGAAGGAAGCATCACTTTCAATGCCCAAGACCTCCTGGCCATGAGTCCAGAAGAGCGTGCCCATGCAGGCATCTTCATGTCCTTTCAGGCACCCATCGAAATCCCAGGGGTCAGCATGACGAACTTCATGCGCGCGGCAGTCAATGCCCGACGAGAAGCACAGGGCAAGGAACCCCTCAAATCAACAGACTTTCTCAAAATCATGCGAGAAAAGCGCAAACTGGTGGAGATAGACCAGAAACTGATGAACCGCTCTGTCAACGAAGGCTTCTCTGGCGGCGAACGCAAACGCAATGAGATATTCCAGATGGCAATGCTTGAACCCACCTTCTGCATTCTCGACGAGACCGACTCTGGCCTTGACGTCGATGCCCTCCGCATCGTGGCAGAAGGATTCAACAAGCTCCGCACAGCCGAGACATCAGCCGTCGTCATCACCCACTATCAGCGACTGCTCGACTACATCCGACCCGACTTCGTGCATGTGCTCATCGACGGACACATCGTCAAGAGCGGAACGGCAGAACTCGCGCAGCAGATAGAAGAAAAAGGATTTGACTGGATAAAAGAAGAACTGGGATGACAAGCGAACAGCAATACATAGAACTCTACAGCGAAGCTTCCGAACTCATCAAAAGCAAAAGTTGCAACGTGATGAACGCCGTGCGCGACGAAGCATTCGGCATTTTCCGACAGACTGGCTTCCCTTCCAAGAAAGTGGAACGCTACAAATATACAGATGTCGATGCAGCCTTCGCCCCCAACTACGGCATCTCGCTCTCGCCTCTCACCATCAAGCCATCAGCATACATCTACAATTTGAAAGATGCACCTGTTGACGCGACACCCTACTATCACCAGATAGCCGACCATGCCGATGCCATCACAGCACTCAATACCGCCTTGGTGCACGATGCCCTATTCATCCATGTCCCAAGGAATCAGCGAGCAGAAGACCCCATCGTAGTTGACTACTGGCTTCGAGGAACAGCCGCCACGATGATGAACCGCCGCATCCTCATCGTCATAGAACAAGGAGCAGAAGCCACCGTCATCATCACTGACCATGCAGCCGACAAACAACGATTCCTCACCACACAAGTCATCGAAGTGTTCTGCCATGACAATGCCCACCTCGACCTCTACGAAATAGAAGAAACCACCCCTCTCTGCTCACGCTTCTCCAACGTCTATATACACCAAGGGCGCGACTGCTCAGTCAAGCACAACAGCATCACCCTGACAGGCGGACAGACGCGCAACCTCTGCGACGTCTATCTGCAAGGCGAAAACTCCGACATCACCCTCAACGGATGCGCCATCGGCAGCGGTACCCAACGCATCGACAACAACACGCTGATACGTCACGAAGCACCCCACTGCACCTCCCAAGAACTCTACAAATATGTCGTAGACGACAAGTCAGTCGGAGCCTTTGCAGGCAAGATATATGTAGCCCCAAACGCCCAGCACATCACCTCGCAAGAAACCAACGCCAACCTCTGCGCATCGCCAGAGGCACGAATGTACACACAGCCCATGCTCGAAATCTATGCCGACGACGTCAAGTGTGCCCATGGCTCCACCGTCGGCGTGATGGACGAATCAGCACTCTTCTATATGCGCCAGCGCGGCATCCCCGAACCCGAAGCCCGCACGCTGCTCAAGAACGCCTTCATGGGACAAGTCATCGACCAGATAAAATTCGAGCCACTCCGCCAGAAACTCTATGTCAAAGTAGAAAAACGCTTCCGCGGCCAGCTCGACAAATGCGACGATTGCAGACTGTGTAAATAGAAAATGACAAAGGACAACCGTACAACCGCAAAAACACTGATGAAAAAAACATATATCACACCTAAAGCAGAAGTGACAGAGATGGAAAACAATTTCCCATTATGCATTTCTGGACGGAATGTAAGGATAAGTTCCCAAGCCGCCACACCAACCGAAGTACTAATAGACACTCGCAACACATCCTCCGAAGGACTTATAGACTTCGACAACCTCTGGTAAGTTGTCCGTAGTCCGTTGTCTGTTGTCCGTTGTCCGTTGTCCGTTGTCCGTTGTCCGTTTTCAGCAAAAAAACAGATAAGCCACCCCAATAGCTGCCAGTACACCCACCGCATCAGCCAATAGCCCACAAGTTACAGCATGGCGCGTGTGACGTATGCCCACTGAGCCAAAATAAACAGCAAGGATATAGAAAGTGGTATCTGTCGAGCCCTGAAACACGCACGACAGGCGACCCGCAAACGAATCAGCTCCGTAAGTTGCCATCGTGTCAACCATCATGCCACGAGCGCCCGACCCCGACAACGGCTTCATCATGGCAGTAGGCAGAGCTGCCACAAAATCGCCATCACCCCCACAGAAGTTGACACACCAGCCAACAATGCCCATCAGAACATCCATACCACCGCTGGCACGAAAGACGCCAATGGCAACAAGAATAGCCACAAGATAAGGAATCACACGCACTGCCGTAGAGAATCCCTCCTTCGCTCCCTCGATAAACGCCTCATAGACATTCACCCTCTGCAGCATAGCTGCCACTATGAACGCCACTATGATGCCAAACAAAATCACATTAGCAGCCAAAGAGCTCACCATGTCAATAGCAGCCCTGTCCATCTGGCTGAATCCCCAGATAACAGCAGCCACAAGCACGCACACCCCTCCCAGCGTAGCGAGCAGCACAGGCTTCAGCAAATTGATGCGTTGATAAATGCTCACAACCACAATTCCCGCCAGCGTTGAAGCCAACGTAGCAAGCAAAATCGGCACAAAAATGTCTGTAGGCTGCGCAGCCCCCATCTGAGCACGATAAACCATGATAGACACAGGAATGATCGTCAACCCCGACGTGTTCAGCACCAAAAACATAATCATCGGATTGCTCGCCGTAGCATTGCGCTCCTCCATCTGCTGAGTCGTGAGACACCCCCTCTTTTCCAGCGCCTCATTCCTCTCCCTGTTCAGCTGCTGCATACTCTCCATAGCTTTCAGCCCCAGCGGCGTAGCAGCATTATCCAGCCCCAGCATATTGGCAGCAATATTCATAAAAATATGTCCCGTAGCAGGATGCCCCTTCGGAATGTCGGGAAAGAGACGGACAAACAGCGGACTGAGCCCCTTTGAGAGCGCCCTCACCATGCCCCCACGTTCAGCAATCTTCATCATTCCCATCCATAGCGCCAACACGCCAGTCAGTCCCAACGAAATTTCAAACGCCGTCTTCGCGCTGTCAAACGTAGAACCAACCATGTCAGAGAAGATGCCAGTGTTGCCCATACAGCACTGAACGACAGCACACACAGCCGCCATCAAGAAGAAAGCAATCCAGATATAGTTAAGCACCATGACAAGATACGATAAAGAAAGTTAGTCTGTTTTCCGTTGTCTCACTTCATATATATTTTTTTTCCTTGATACAAATAGAATCCTTGGGAAAGAGAAGAAAGGGTTCGTCCTTGAAAATCGTAGATTCCTTGAGCATGCGACGTGCTACTACCTTGTATTTGGGAAGAAACCTCTTGCTGTTCTATTGCATTAGCTTTGTTATCGCCAAGCCGGAAGAGCTTCACCCCATGATGAGGAACTTTGCTGCTGATGCTTCCCATTGCGCTGCCCACATCCTTTTTCTCCCATATGTCATAGACTGGTACAGCCTCGTCACTTCCATAACCAAACTGCGTAAGGTCAACACTGATTGCTTCATTGCTTTCCACATAAAGAAAGAATTCCATAGTTGTTCCTTCCGAAGATTTGTTGTCCATGTCACAACTGGAGTCATATCCACATAAAGCACGAAACGTCTTATAATCATGCCCTTCAGGCAATGTGTAGATGAGAGTACATTCTGCATTCATGCCAAGTCCTGTAGCGTAAGTCTGTCCATCAATCCGTAAGTTTCCTCCTTCCACATTCTTGTTAACGTGAAGGTTACCCCATTGCGAAGTATAAGATTCAGCAGCCAAGGAAGTGAGCGACGTTTCATTACCTTCTCCATCAATAAGAACAGGGTTAACAAGATTAGCCCGGTCATAAGCAAAACCATCTCCATAGTTGCTGACCACAATCTTCAATTGTTCGGCATTGGTAATGTCTGCCTCAAGCCAAGCAGATTTTTTACCTTTCCGAGAAATTAATCCCGAGCGAGCAACCCAGTCTTCCTGCTCATCCAAGAGAGGATTCTGCGCGAAGACCATGAAACGCACTGAGGTAGTCGAACCCGCCTGTCCTATACCAGAATCGTCGGCAGCAGCCATAGCCTTAAAACGCACAACATCCAATTCTTCTGGAATAGTGAAAAAGATTGCGGCATTGGCATCTGTTGAGAAGCCATGATTATAGCTCTTACCCATCACTTTCATCTTTCCGCCATGATCAACATTCTTGTTTTCGTAAACACGATTGAAGTATGAATCTGTATAGGTTCTTGTCTTATATACGCCTGTCAACGGTACTTCTGTTCCGTCACGCAAAATAAGCGTGGGATTTATCCAGTCTCCATGATCATAATTGAAATTGTCTCCCCCGTCATCAACCACCAGTACCAAATTCTTTTCACCTTCAGGCCATTCAATGTCAACATCCACAGCATGTCCATCTGTGGTATAGGCTACTATTTCCGACTTATAAAGAGCCTTGTTTGCAACAATCCACCGAGAATTTCCTCGCTGGAAAATAGCAAGGTAGCGGTTGCCTGTTTCTGGATCAAGCGAAGTCCAAACGGTGTGGCCATTTTCCCTATCGTCCACAACCTGATGGGCATCCACTCCATATTTATGCATCTTATGATACTCCTCATTAGTGAGCAACGACAACGTAAATTCATCATTCTTAGTCATTTCTCCTCCAAAGAAAAGCGGAGAATGACAAATACCCCAAAGAGTCATCATCGTATATTGTTCGTTCTTTGTCAAATTTGTCCACCGGCCTTTATCGGCATTGGCATAGCCTTTATCGGCAATAGTCATAGATATCTGTCCAAGTGGCAACATATCACAATCTGCATAGTTACCAGATTGGTAATATTTGCTCCATTCGTTGGCTTCTGCGAAAACAGCATCGACATGTGCCCAATTATCCCAAAGATCGTCCATCATACGCCACATATTGGCATTATTTAAACATTCTTCAGCATAAATATATTGAGTTTTTCCTGGACTGAGCGATAAGACGATAGGACGATGAGTTTGATCAATGGCCTGACGAATCATCCTGATCTCATTCGTATAAAAAGGCCGAGCAATGTCATCGACCTTGATAAAATCCACACCCCATTCAGCATAGAGATCCATAATACTGTTGTAATATAATTGCCCATATTCATTATCCTTTACCAGCAGATTATCTTTCAGCCATGTACAAGGAGAATTTGTTCCATTGTAAACATCAGACCACGATGTATCCTCGCTTCCTTTCAACTTATAATTTGACCCTACGACAGACTTGGGGACTCCTCTCATAATGTGTATTCCAAGTTTCAGGCCCATATTGTGCAAACTATCAGCTATAGCCTTGAACCCCTTGTTCACTCCATCAACCATAGCAGACGGGAAACGGGTTGGCGAAGGCAGATAACGCCCATACTCATCCAGCACATAATCCTGAGTGCCATTTTGGTTATAATAACCACCTCCAAGAGAAGGATGGTTACAATACCAACGTATATCTATCACCACATACTCCCAACCATGCTTAACAAGATCGTTCTCAACCAAATAACGCGCATTCTGCATCACCTCCTTCTCTGTAACAGTAGAGTAATAGCAATCCCAAGAGTTCCATCCCATAGGCGGGGTCAAAGACCACGTGCGGAATAAGGCCATCTCTTCTTGTGCATTTGATGGCACATTTGCCAAAAATGCTAAAAGCAGAGTGAATAAGTAATTTTTCATTTTTTCAATTCTTTTTTTATAATTTCTTTCTGCAAAAATATTAAAAAAAACAAGACTAAACAACACAAAACCTCCTTTTTCGCTGAAACACAGTATGGATTATTGCAAAATAGCCTAGAGGAACGTGAGTTCGATGTAAGAATATTTTGTTTTTATCCGAAGTTATAGAAAAGTTATTGAACTCGTGTTTTTTTTCACCTTTGGACAGACACCTGTTCGATGCCTCATATTGTACCTCAAAAGGGGTGAGAGTCTCACCTATGGTACACGTAAGAGTCTCACCTGTGGTATAGGTGAGACTCTCATCCCTTTTGAGGTTGTGGGCGTAGCTGAAAATGGGATGAATTTTGAGGTAATTCGAAAGAGATAGGGATTGTTGTAATTGGGGGTTTCTTCAGCCTCTAGTCAGACGTCAAAGATCACGAACTTCGTATATCGACTCGCGTTAGAGGAGGTGCCATACTTATAAAATCAGTGTGCCCCACATCGACGCATCGACATGGGGCAGACCGATAAACCGATGTGACACACACCGGTTCTATAGTTTTAATGATTTATTTTACAAGAACCTTAGAAATTGTTCCGTTACTCATCTTCACAATGTTGATGCCCTTCTGAGGTGCTGCAAGACGAACACCGTTGATGGTGTAGAACTCAACAGCCACGCTGCTGCCTGCACCTTCTACGCTCTCAATATCAGTTGCACCTGCATTGGTCTCTGCACCTGCTGGAACTGTTGCAGAATCATAAGTAAGCGTAAAGTTGTCGAGTTTGAACCAGCCCATTGATGCCTGAGCAGAAAGCTGTCCGTCCACGGCACTAACACGGCTTGTACGGAAACCGAACTTCACATCACCTGCTTCAGCAAGACCAAAAGTAAGTGTAGTAGTATAAGGAATGCCTGATGCACCATAGTTCTCGTTTACGTAGTTGCCTGCGTAGTTGAGATGCTTCACAGTTGCATCGGCTACAAGCTGGTCAATCTCAGCAGCCACCAGCACATCTTCTGGGAATGTGTTATAGAGCTGTTCGTCAGCATTCTGTACATAGTCGGTTTCTGCACCAAACATGGTCACATAGTCATTAGCGAAGAGGCGTTGCATACCAAGGTTATAACCAGCCCAGTCATTCTGAACGACAATATCTGCAGTTAATGTGTACTGACCAGCAGGGAGTCCCTTAATAGTCTGAGACAGTTCTGTAACAGGTACTGCTGCTGACCAAATTCCCCAGAGGTGCTCGCCATCAGTGTACTGTGAAGTAACAGGATTACCTTCTGCATCATAAACGCCATTGAGTTGATCACCAGCATTAATAGCGCACCATGCATTTACTGCAGCAGCTACCTCTGTTGAAGTTGTCACGATGTTACCATTCAGCGAGAGTGTCCATCCTGCAGGAGGTGCTGCAGAACCATCAGAATTGTTTCCGCCCTGAGCTGAAAGATCCTCGAATGATGGATTCAGAATGTATTCTGTAAGGTTGTCGCCTTCGTTAATTACATCAGACTGGATACATTCCTGAAGAGCAGCATTGAGCACTGCGATGATAGAATCCACTGCTTCACCGTCAGCTACAGTACCATCATCGTACGCATTCTGAGCCTCCTGAATAATGTCTCCATATATACCTGAACCCAGTTTATTTTCATACTGTTCCAGAGACAGATAGTGCTGTTCTATTGCTTCGCTCAGTTTCTGGTAAGCCTTAACTGATTCATCAACATCCTTGAGCAATCCCTTTGCGTTAAGGATACCTGCAATAATTTCTTCTTGTGAACTTGCTGCTGTTATACCGCCCAAATCGCTCTCCTGCAACTTGTCAGCAATTTCATTTGACATCATTTCTCCTTCATATTCGCTCAAGAGGTTTGTATAGTGACCAAAGATTTCCATAGCATCTTCTGCATTATAGCCCAGATTGTTAATGGTAAAGTTATCAACCTTGAACCATCCAGAACCACCTTGTCCTGTACCAGCTATGGCAGCCTGGCTATTGCCGTCAGTGCGAACACCAAAAGTAAGTGTGCCGTCATAAACAAACGCCTTTACAGTTACCGGACGCATTTCGCGGTCTGTTGTGAGGATTTCATTGCCGGCGAAAGCATAAACCTCCGAGTTATCGAGCTCGCTTATGTTATAGTCGTATTCGCCACCATAGTAAGTAGAGTTGAGGTTACCAAAAAGGCGCTGAGTAGTCAAGCGTGAACCGCCGCCATTGCTGCCCGCCATCAAGCCAGCAGTAATCTCATACGTTCCATTCTCAAGACCTTCAATAGTCTGTGAAACCTCATAAGTTGGAATGGCTCCAACCCAAAGACCGAATGCCATCAAACCATCCTTGATAGCACCCTCGCTATCATCGTTGACACCATGCCATGCTGTAACGCCAGCTGCAGAAACTTCTTCTGCAGTCACCACCTGCTTGCCATTGATGTAAACATTCCAGCCAGCAGGAGCAGGACCTACACCAGAAGTCATTGAACCGCCCTGAGTTGAAAGGTCTTCAAAAGACATGTTCTTTCCGAGCGAAGTGATATCACCGCCTCCCAATGCATAGTTTTCCATTGCCTTTTTGAGTGTCTGATTAGCATCCTGCACCTCTGCGACAGCTATTTTTGTATCAAATGCCTCCTTGGCAGAAGCAATAGCTGCAGCCAAAA
The DNA here is from genome assembly GCA_904501945.1 of uncultured Bacteroidaceae bacterium. Classification (GTDB taxonomy): domain Bacteria; phylum Bacteroidota; class Bacteroidia; order Bacteroidales; family Bacteroidaceae; genus Minthosoma. Next base: position 4,902 of record CAJGCU010000029.1, on the reverse strand, counting down.
CTGCATCGTCTGTTTCATTGAGAGCAATTGCAGCATCAATATTTTTCTGCAAAGACACCTTTTCATCAATCATTTCGTTAATGCCAGACTCTGTCAGTTCGTCAATATTCTGTGCATCATTATAAAGCTTAGCCACAGCATCATAGGTTGCAAGGAAACCTGCTGCATACTCCTCTAAGTCACAATAGTTAGCATAGAAATTATTGATAGCGCCAGAGAATTTGAGATCTGCGTAATATGCAGGAAGCTTGTCAACAGAGATAAAGCCCCAGTTGAAAGATGTCGAGTCATTGATGATGACAATCTCCTCGTCGTTTTCATCATACTCACCAGTCTTTGTTGCACCACCTGCAAAATCTGGATACCAAGCACCGCCACTGATAGGTTCAGAGATAACAAAATACTGATATCCTCCATTTAGGTGCAGTTTGAGATTCACACAGTTAGGGTTATTGCCCTCGCCAGCCATCAGCTGGTAAAAACCTGCATGCTTCGAACTTTTTGTTACAATCCATTTTGCAGGTTCAACCAGATTAAGGTTAAGGTTGCTTGAACCTGTTGGAATACCCATGTAGTAGATGTCTGGCTCTCCTTCCCCTTCTATTATTTCTTCAGACTGCGTAAAAGACCAAGTGCCATCGCCATTATCTACAGCTGCAAACTGATGGTCAGCATACTTGGAGTCTGTTTCGCCCAGGAAATAGAGAGCTCCGTCCCAACCAGTTCTGCTCATGTACTGAGTAGTATTCTGAGCCGCATTCACTAACACGTACTTGTTACCAGCAACAAGTGTTTCAGGTTGTACTTTTGGAGTCACCTGTGCATTCATAATCCCCACAGATGCCAAAAGCGAAGAAAAAAGTAGAAATTTCTTCATAATATTCAATTTTGAGGTTAATAAATTGGTTTGATATAAGTTTTTCTATGTTCGGATATTACGGACTACGGACAACGGACGACGGATTACGGACCAGAGGTTGTCGAAGTCTATATATCTGCAAAATTACGTTTTTTTTCGCTGTTTTCTTACTTTTTTGTTTTTTTTTATATTCTGTGCCTGTTTTCTTACTTTTTTTTGGCGATTCTCGTATTCTTTTATTCAGTTTTGGTCGGAGCTGTTAAGAAATGCTTTTGCTGTTCCGAAGCGCAGATAGAAGTCGATGCGGACGGGGATGTGACGTGTGTCGTCGGTGACATAGAAGCGGAGCAGTTCTTTGTCTTTGCCCTGCACTTCGTAGTCGAGCAGGGAGAATACAAGGCAGCGGTAGATGTTGTTGTCGTTGGCTTCGAAGTCTTCTTTTCCGCGATAGACGAGTGTCTGCTGCTCTACTTTCTTGCCTGTGGCCATGGGGAAATGGATGCGCTGCCCCACCCGATAGTCGGCTGTGTTGAAGGTGCGTGCAAGGGAGAGGATGGAGAGCATATCGTAGTTGCACTCGTCGGACTCATGATGATGTTCCGACCACTGTCCGTGACGATTGAGAAAATGCTGCTCCACATGGCTGCGCCCATGGGGATAGGTGTACCATACTTCGTCGACGGTGTAATGCTTTCCTTCGAGTGCGCCCTTGCGAAAGTAGAGGGGTACGAGCTGGGGGGTGATGTAGGATATGAGGGTGTCGCGCATGGTGAAGAGCAGATCGCAGCGTTTGTTGCTGGTGAAGAGCAGGTCGTTGCGCAGGGCGGGCTGTCCCTGATAGGTGGCTGCGCGCATGGTGTAGTGTGCTGCGCCGCATTTCACCCAGATGAATTTCCAGTTGAAATAAAGGTCATAGGTAAGTGTCTCGCCTGCCTTGAAAGCGGTGTTCTCTCGGGGGCACTGGGCGCAGATGCCGATATATGCTGCGCTGACGGCAAGGAGAAGGAGGGCAAGTTTTCTCATGTTAGGGTTCGAGCAGGATGGAATCGCTGACCATGAAGATGACACTGTCGGCTACTGGTGTTTCTTCGGCTGGCAGCCCAAAGGGGTTGTCAGGATTGAAGGACAGGTAAAGAAATGCGAACACGCATCCAAGCACGAGGATTCCGAGGAATAGCGTGCCAAGCATCATGTAGCGGTTAAGTCGGGTTATTTTATTGTTTCTTAATGACATAATATAATTGACAACGGACAACAGACAACAGACAACGGATTACGGACTACGGACAACGGACAACGGACAACGGACTTAAAAAACTAGAATCTTTTTGTATTCGGCTTCGTCATTCAGCAACGTGACGGCTCGTTCGAGCTGCACATCGCTTTTGAGGGCTTCTTCAATCTTTCCCGACTGGTAATAATAACGCTTGATGACTTCTTGTGCCATCAGCTTCAGGATGCCTTGTTTCTGGCGGTCCATCTCACGGTCGAGGTTGTGTGTGAGCTTTTTCTCCAAGGCATCAAACTCTGCCTTGGCGTCATCGTAGTAGCCTTCAAACTGTGCGGTTTTCTTGAGGTCGTCGAGGCGTTTCTCGCTCATGCGGTCGTACTTGAATCCGCTATCCTTGACCATTGCCTTGAAATCTTCGTAGTCGGCATCGGTCAGCACAAAATCCTTGACTGCGGGGATGGAGGGGTGCTTCTGGAAATATCGGGTACCCCAGTCTATCAAGACATCATCGCTGGAGAGATAGATGAGAATGGTGGAAACGAGGGTGTCGTTGGTGTTGTTCATGAAGTTTCCAGAAATGGCATAGGGATAAATGGATGGATTCTGCGGCGCGTGCTGCTTCACGGCCACATCGGGCATGATGCCGCTGCCTTCGGTCACTTCGCGGCCGCCTGCCGTGCGGAAGATGGTCTTCAGGCTGTCGCGCTTCTCGGCTTTCTTGCCTGTGGCGCGATAGGTCTCTGCATCTTGTCGGCGCTGCTTATAGTCAATGGCTTGGATGCAGCGTCCCGACGGTATGTAGTATTTTGCCGTGGTGAGCTTGATGCTGCCATTGTAGGGCAGTTCGCGCGGACTCTGCACAAGTCCTTTGCCAAAAGTTTTGTCGCCTATGATGACTGCGCGGTCGAGGTCTTGCAGCGAGCCAGCCACAATTTCGGATGCACTGGCCGAACTGCCATCGACGAGGACGGCAAGTGGAATTTCGAGGTCGAGCGGTTCATTCTGCGTGGTGTAGGAAGCACTTGCCGCACGAACCTTGCCTTTGGTTTCCAGAATCTTGATGCCTTTGGGGACGAAGAGATTGACAATCTCAACGGCTTCGCCCAGCAGTCCGCCTCCATTGTTGCGCAGGTCGAGGATGATGCTCTTTGCGCCTTTCTCCTTGAGGGTGATGATGGCCTTACGCACATCTTTCGAGCATCCTTCGGTAAACTCGTTCAGGCTGATGTATCCTGCTGTTCCCTTCAGTCCGCAATAGGGAATCGGGGCTTTCTTGATGCTGCGACGAGTAATCTTGAAGTCGCGCGCTTTCTTTTCGTCTGGCCGCTGGACACGGAGCACAAAAGTAGTGCCAGGTTCGCCACGCAAGAGTTCGCTGACTTCTGCCGTACTCATTCCCTTCAAGTCTTTGTCGTCAATCTGCAGCAGCACGTCACCCACCTGCAAGCCTGCTTCTGCTGCTGGCATGTCGGGATAGGGTTCGTGGATGATGACAGTGGAGTCCTCTCGCAGACGGATAATGGAGCCAATGCCGCCATACTTTCCTGTTGTCATCAGCTTCAAGTCACTCATGTCCTCTTCCGGATAATACACCGTATAGGGGTCTAATTCCTCCAGCATTGCATCAATGCCCACACGTATCACCTTGTCTGCTTCCAGCGAATCGACATAGAAGAGGTCGAGCTGACGATAGATATTGTTGAAAATGTCCAGATTCTTAGCCACCGAGAATTGGTGTTCGGTCTGTGCCCATGCCGATGTCCATGCCAGCACAGAAAACAATATAAGGAGTGTCTTTTTCATGAATATACTGATTTTCTTGCAAAGATAGGGAATTTAATTAGGTAAAGAGGAAGGAGAAAGAAGGAATTTTGACATTCAGGTGATTTTTTCACGAAATTAAACAATTAAAAAACAACATCCTATCTCTAATTCCTAATTCTTTCTTATCTTTGCAACATGGAGAAGAAAGAACAGGACAGGCTTGTACGGCGCTACTACCAGTATCTGAAACTGGAAAAAGGCAGTTCGTCCAACACCATTGATGCCTATATGCGAGACCTTGATAAATTTCTGAGATTCATCAAGGATGAGGGAAAAGATTTAATGGAAGTGCAACTGGAAGACTTGCACAGGTTTGCATCGCTCATGATTGACATTGGCATCCATCCTGTTTCACTCTCTCGCATCCTGTCGGGGGTAAGAAGCTTCTACCACTTTCTGGTGATTGGCGACGTGCTCAGTGTCAATCCTACCGAACTGCTGGAGTTCCCCAAGAAGCCTCAACATCTGCCAGACGTCCTGTCGGTTGAGGAGATTGACGCCATAGAATCCGTGATTGACTTGAGTCAGCCAGAAGGGCATCGCAACAAGGCTATTATCGAAACACTCTTCAGCTGCGGCTTACGAGTCAGCGAACTGGTCAATCTGAAAATCAGCAACATGTATCTCGAGGAGGGATTCATCAAGGTTGAAGGAAAGGGGTCGAAGCAACGACTTGTGCCTATCTCCGAGAAAGCCATCCATGAAATAGAACTATACAGAGAAGGCCGCAACAGACTGACCATCCCTGCTGAATATCAAGACTTTCTGTTCATCAGCTATCGACGCAAAAAGCCACTGACACGTGTCATGGTTTTCCTGATGATTAAGGAACTCGTGGCAAAAGCTGGCATTCAGAAAACCGTATCACCTCACACGCTTCGCCACTCGTTTGCCACCTCGCTGCTCGAGGGAGGGGCAAACCTGCGGGCCATTCAGGCCATGCTGGGTCATGAATCCATTGCCACCACACAGATTTACACGCACATCG
>CAJGCU010000028.1 GCA_904501945.1 uncultured Bacteroidaceae bacterium | reverse complement strand
CCAGCAACGTTGTAGACAGGAGCGTCTTCGTCAGCAGCTGGAGCGATGTCTTCAATAGCTGTTGATGGGTCTGCACCGAGGTAGTAGAGCTTGAAGTTGTCGAATACACACCAGTGGCTGCCGATGAATGCAATGTTCTTGATACCGAATGTGAGAGAACCGCCTTCTTCAACCATCACTTCAATCTTGTTGATGTAAGCCTCTGGGTTCTTAGCGAAACGATGGGCTGATCCCTGTACAGAGTTTGGATAGTAGTAGATTTCACCAAAATCCTCAACAACCTGATCCCAAGGATGATTGTTCTTTGCGTCTTCTGCTGCATCAGCCTGATATACCCATGTTGGCTCCATTACGATGCTGCCGTCAGCGCCGAGCTCGTCAGCCTCTTTCCAGCCGCTGATGTACTGAGTCATCTGGTCTGTGAACATCTCAGAAGCGAGAGATACAACTGTTGTGTCGCGTTCGTTAGCATAGAAGAGCACGTTTGGATTCTCCCAGAATTCCATCTCTTCAACAGCATTGTAGTACCAGTTGTTGTATGCTGTAGTAGCATCGCCACCGTCGCGGTAGAAGATCTGTGCCTGAATCTGGTAGCAACCAGCAGGAAGCGAGTTGATAGTCTGGCTTACGTTGAAGTCGCAGTTCCAACGCTCTGCAATGTCCTGGATAGTGTCAACAGTGATTTCGCCGTCCCATCCCTTAGAACCTTCTTCGAACTTAGGATTAACGAGGAGTATGCTTACGTCAACTGGGTTAGTCTCAGAAGCCTTGTCAATGCCGAGAGAAGAGAGGAGAGCCTTGTTGTAAGGAGTTGCAAGTGCTGCCTTGAACTCGTCAATCTTAGCTGCGTTTGCATAGTTTCCAGTGAGGTAAGTGTTCTGCTCTGCGATAACAGTAGCGATAGCTGCATCGTTGATGAGTTCGCCCATGCCAGCGCGGTATGTGAGATAGTTTACGTATGCTGTGTAGTCTTTGCCAGAAGCGATAGCGTCAAGATAAGTGTCGTTTTCACCTTCGCCAAGACCGATAGCGTACATGAGAGCAACCTCAACGATAGTAGCCTCTGTGCTGCCTTCAACCTGTGCTGTAAGGAGGTTGTTGAAGTCGTCGATAGCCTTCCAGTTAGCGATAGCTGCATTAGCTGCAGAAACATAAGCGTTTGCTTCTGCGATAGTTGCTGTTGCATTCTGGTAAGCTTCCTGGCTGTCGATAGTTTCAGGGATGCTGTTCAGAAGAGCATTTACTGCTGCGATGTCACCAGCCCATGTGAGTGTAGCGGCATTGTCCTTAGCTGCCTGGAGAGCTGGAGCAATCAGTGAAGTGAAGTCTGGAGTTTCGCCGTAGTAGTAGAGCTGGAAACCTGTAGATGCATAGAATGCGTCTGAAGCTGTACCGATAGTAACCTTGCCGTCAGAAACATATACCATGTTGGTAGTCAGTTTCTCCCAAACGCCTGAACGCCATGATTCCTTGTTGCCACCCCACCATGGGTTACCCTTCATTGTGAGTGGAGCCTTTTCTTCAGCGTCAGCTGTCTTGATGTAAGCGTACTGCAAGTCAGAGATGTCAGCACCTGCGTTACACATGAGAGCAGACATAGCGTAGAATCCGTTTGGAAGACCTGTGATGATCTGGTAGAGGTGCTCTGGGTTGCCTGATGGCTCAGCTGTCCAACCTCCGATGGCAGGGTAGCTGTGCTGCATTGTTACGCCGATTGCGCCACCGCCGTGCCATGTAGTAGATTTGATGACCCACTGGCCTTCAACCTCATTCTGGCTGATTGTGAAGTTTTCACAGATAGGAATCCACTCTGAGCGGCCTTCTTCTGAAGTCTTAGCTTCGCTATAGCCCTGCTCCTGAATAGTAGCCCAAGTATTCTCTGGCTGAAGAGCTTCATCTACGCCTTCAATTGTTGGGAATACATAAGCATTTGCGTCTGCGCTCCAGATAGGAGTGTACTCATTGTCGCAGAAGAATGGCATGTTGATAGCAGAAGAGAAGTTGTAAGCACCGTTCACCTTTTCCTGAGTCATCAGGTAAGCGATGCGTGATGAAACGAGCTCGTTGTAAACATTTACAAATGTTTCGAATGTGTCTTCGTCGCCAATCTCATAGTTTACATCCACACAATTCTGAGCAGCAGTGATATTCTCACCGAAAGCAGCCTTGCCAGCATAGTCTGTAGAGTTGTAGAGCTGTTCCATAGTAGGAAGAACTGCAACAATCTGCTTGTAAGCTGTTTCTGCTGTTGAAGCGCCTTCGTAGAGAGCCTTGAGGATGTCTCTTGCAGCTTCGCAAGTTTCGATGTTGTCGATGCTCTCGATTTCACCATACTCGCTGTCGAATTCCATGATTGCGTCGCTGATGAGTGAGTACAGCATACCGCCGCTGTAAGATTCCTCGATGTCCTTAATCAAGTTGTAGTATTCTGTCACCTCTTCCTGAGCAGCCATCAGCTTAGCTACGTCGCCAGCTTCGCCCATGTAGTACATCTTGAAGTTAGTTACCATGAAGCAGTCAGCATCTTTAGCTTCAGTCTTGCTGACACCAATCTTCACGTAGCCGGGCTCGTCAATGTAGAAAGTAACAGTGTTGTACTTAGTACCCTTGCCGTCGTTGTAAGGACCATAATGACCTTCAGCGAAGTAAACCTTTGAACCATCGATAGAAGTTGGAGCCCAAACAGTACCATTCAGGTAGTTGCCGTCTGACATGTCCCAACCTGCAGCGAAGTTCTTGCTGCCGTCCTCATTCAGAGTGTAGTTCAAGTCTTCGAAGAGCTGTTGTTCAACGCCTGGGAAAAGACGTGGCATCAGAGGAGCCTTGAATGTACGGTCTGCAGTGAAAGAAGAATCTTCAAGGTTGTAAACACCTCCCTGAGCGTAAAGGATAGCATAGTCGTTCCAGTTTTCTGTTCCGAATGTTGCTGCGTCCTCAGCCCAAGAGTTACCGTGACGGTAGTAGCCCTGGCACTCTACCTTGTACATACCTGCTGGAAGTTCTACATACTGATAGAGTTCACAGTTTGTACCATTGTAAATCTCAACAAGACCTCCGGTTGTTGTAATGTTACCTCCGTCGCTTGTGAGAGTCCAGTAATCCATTGGGTTGCTTGTGAAGCCCAAGTTGCCCCAACCGATTTGATTAGAAATGTCATCTTCCACCTTCCATCCAGATGCGTCAGGCACCTGAGCGAAAGCAGAAATCACGCTCGCTAAAAGAAGCGATGATGCAAGTAATACTTTCTTCATAGTAACACAATTTAGTTTTAGATAAAAATAAAGATTGTTGATATCTGGTACAAAATTATATATACTATTATTATTGTACAATAGCGTTTTTCGAAGTTTGAAAAACTTGTTTAATTTTTGAAAGTAATTTAAGGAGCACATATACATCGATACAAAAAAACGAAAATTTATGTTACGACATTTAAAAAAGTAATTTTGATTTTTCGTTTTTCATAGTTTTAAAAATTGTAACTTTGCATCACAAACACAAACGAATACAAAAATTTTAAAATGAAAAAAAAGTATTATTTCCATGTTACATTTGTCCTGAAGAGTGTAACATCGCTTGTTTTTCTTTTTTCTGCGTGCATTTTTCATCTAAATGCGCAAGTGGCACGTTTGTACACAAGTGAAGATGGGCTGAAAACAAACTATTGCAACAGTGTAGATATTGATTCAAGGGGATTTGTATGGATTTCGGGCTTGAACACACTGGGGCTGTTTGACGGTGCGCATTTTCAATATTTGCCCACAACTACGACAGCAGACGGCCACCCTTTGTTTCAGTATGCTTATGGCGTGAAAGAGGTAGATGTGGAGAATTATGCTGTAGCCACCTCGCAGGGGCTGTATATCTTTGACGCACGCAACATGGACTTTCACCGTATTTATTTGCATGAGAGAGAGGACAGTGTGTATGGTTACGCCATCAATGCGATTACAGATTATCCGCAAAAAGATTGTCAGCTGATAACGACAGACGGATTTGGCACTTACGTTATCAACACACGCACAATGGAAGTAAATAGAGAGTTGTCGGACAGAATCAGCAGGGAAATCGACAATGCCTTTGTGTCAAGACCTATTGTTGACGGGAAGATGAGACTGTGGTTTACCACGACCAAAAAGGCGCTGATGTGTATTGACTTGAATGAGATTAAGAATTATACTTTCGATATCACGCCGGCTGCTCAAGCCATTCTTGACATCAGCACAGTGACGGATTTGCTTGAAACGGAAAAGGGAATCCTCATTGGAACGAACAATGGCTTGCTGATGTATAACGAAGAGGAGAATATGGTGCATGAATTCCCAATCATTTCCGGTCATTTGTGCGTCAGGTCTCTTCTGCGTACAACGGATGGACGCATTCTGATAGGTACTGACGGACGAGGTATCTGGGAATATGCCAACGGCGAAAATGGGATGACGCTTGTGCCGCTTTATGGAACGGCAGATGGATTTGACATCTCTTACGGGAAGGTGGCTGACATGGCGGAAGACTCAAAAGGGAATATTGTCGCATTCTTCTTGCAGAAAGGCCTGGTGATTATTCCTCCGCAGAACAACTGCTTCCACTATCATCCGATTTCTCCTAATGCAAACGGCCAGAATGCGACATGTGTAACGTCAATGATTATTGACGGGCAGAAAAACTATTGGGTGGCTACTGATGGCTGCGGTGTTTTCACTACCCAAGGCATGAGGCTTGCCTCTGCATACCCTGTCAATGAAGGGTTGCGCTCATTGCTTGTGCAAGACATTGAAATTGACAAGCATGGAACCATTTGGGCCGGTACGTTTGGTGGAGGCGTGCAGTACTTTGAGAATGGCAGATGGACTGGAGAATGGCTTTCGGATTTGAGTCAGGAACTAGTCATGGCTATGTTCTACGATAAGGAGACAGATCAAATTCTGGTCGGCACGAATGGTAATGGAGTGTACTGCATTGACATTGCCAAGAAGACCGTGAAAAAGATACGGTTCCCGTTCCCTTACAACAGCTGGGTGTGCAGCCTGCTCCTTGATTCGCAGCATACACTCTGGATTGCTACCAGCAGCGGATTATTCTATTATTCTGAAAAGGATGAAATTCATGAGGAAATCCAATTTGGCGACTACCGAATCTGCAATGCTTCTGCTATACAGGAAGATGGTGACAATATTCTTATTGCTTGTGACGAAGGACTCATCATATATAATAAGAAAACAAAAAAGAAGGAATTTCTTACGAGCGAGCAGAATCAATCCATTGAGTATATCCGTTCTGTCATGACGACAGAGCACCACATTTGGCTGGCCACTCGCTCCAATATTGTTTCCATTGACAAGGAGAATCGCGAGATACGGACATTTTCATCTTTCAACGGCTATAAGGTTGGCGAATTCCATCGCAATTCAGCTATTAAACCAGGAGAAGGCTACATCTTGTTTGGTGGAGACAATGGAATCATCTGTTTCACTCCTGAGCTTATCATAAGCCGTCAAACGGAGATAGGACATCTCTATTTTACCAGTTTCAGCACGCCACTGAATACAGAGAAGATGGATGCTCACATCTCTTATGCGAAAGAGATAAAGCTGGGTAGCGACAACAGTTCCTTCTCCATCGGCTTCTCTGCAGTTGAACTGAGCGACCCTGAGAGAATCCACTATGACTATATTCTGGAGGGACATGAGAGCATGTGGCACAAGGAAGCGCCATCACCCCATGCCAGCTACTCTTCTTTGCCTCCTGGCAACTATACGTTCCGTGTACGTGCCCACTTTGAGGACAATCCTACTCGATATACTGAAAACACCATTGAAATCCATGTCGCTGCACCTTGGTATGCGTCTGTATGGGCTTTCATTGTTTACGGACTCATTATTATCACAATCCTCTTTTTTATCCATCAACATATTCAGATACGCAAAAAAGAGAAAGAACAGCTGAGGCAATCAGCCGAGAAGAATCGTATGAAGGAGGCGAAATTGAGACTCTTTACGTCGATTACACACGAGTTGCGCTCACCGCTGACTATGATTGAGTCGCCATTGAAGCAGCTGATAGAAGAAGATAAGAATGCTGACCGCCGGTCGCTTTATACCGTCATGCTGCGCAACTGCAACCGTTTGCTTGACATCGTGAAGCAGATTACAGACATACGAAAGATTGACTCTGGTCAGTTTAAACTGAGGTTTGAAGAACAGAACTATGTACCTTATAGCAATCATGTATTTGAACAATTTAAGGGCATCGCTACTGTCAAGGGCATCAGTTTCATTGTTGAGCATAGCGAAGAGGAAGTTCCGCTGATGATAGATACCGTTCATTTTGAAAAAATCATCACGAATATTCTTTCTAACGCCTTCAAATTTACGCCTCAGGAGGGCAAGGTGATAGCAAGGAGCGGTATCGTGGGAGATAAAGCGGAACTGCGCTTCTACAACAGCGGTTCGCACATTAACGAAAAAGACTTAGGCCATCTTTGGGAGCGTTTTTATCAGGGAGATGCTGGAAGCGACTCTTCGGGCTCTGGCATTGGGCTTAACCTGGTGTATGAACTGGTGAAAATGCACCATGGCAGCATCAATGTCAAGAACATCGAGCCTGACGGCGTAGAGTTCACGCTTTGCTTCCCGCTGCTCAGCGTTCAGTCTCAAACCGAGGAAGACACAGGCACGGGCGAGATTACGGTAATGCTGGTGGATGACGACACGGAGATGTCTGCCTATCTAACTTCACAGCTGAAGAAAGACTATAAGATAATGACAGCATTCTCGGGCAATAGCGCATGGAAGAAAATTCTTCTTCAGCGTCCTGATGTGGTGGTAACCGACTACCGTATGCCTGATGGAAATGGAATGGAGTTGTGCCAGCTCATAAAGAACCATCCAGAGACTGACAGCATGCCTGTCATCATGCTGACGGGCGAGGGTGATGAAACGCTGCAACTGCACAGTCTCAACATTCAAGTGGACCATTATCTGGAAAAGCCTGTTAATGTGACGATACTCCGTTCTGCTATCAGTCAGGTGCTTCGTACCCGAGAGAAGATGCTCAATAAAATATATCGCACAGAGATGGGAAAGGAAACGCCTAAGCCTGTGATAGAGAGTGCAGAAGAAAAACTTTATAACCGTATCAATGAAACGCTGATTAGCCATATTGAAGATTCTGGCTTCTCTGTTCTGCAGCTCAGCGAAGAGGTGGGCATCAGCCGTGTGCATCTGAACCGAAAAATGAAAATACGCTACGGCATGTCGCCAACTGCTTTCATCAAGACTTTCCGACTGAAACAGGCAGCCTACTTGCTGGTTAATAATAATGTAAGCATTAGCGAAGTGGTTTACAAGGTCGGATTTTCCAGCCACTCATACTTTACCACAGCATTCCGCGAGTACTTTGGCATGTCGCCTAAGGAGTTTGTTGCTTACTATTCTGACGAAGAGAACAGAATCCAGCTGCAGAAGTTGCTGGAATGATGCTGCTGAAAGAGGGTAAAATGAAGGGCGGAATCATGTCAAAGTTTAACATTGATTCCGCCCTTCATTTATCATAGAGGCTGTGCTCTTATTTCAAGTGTCTTGAATGATGCTGATTCTCATCGAAAACCTTAAATTCATAACCCTCCTTTTGCAACCACTCAATGCTACGTGGCAGAGCTGTCTTGAGTTTGTCGATGCTACGCAAGGAATCGTGGAAGGTAATGATAGAACCATTGCGTACATAGTTCTTCACATTGTTGAAGACATCATCTGCCGTCAGATGCTTGGAGTAGTCGCGAGTGACCAAATCCCACATGATAATCGTGTAGTGGCGGCGAATGTTGATATACTGCGAGTTTTTCATCCATCCTCGTGGTGGACGGAACAGGTTGGAGTGAATGAGTTTGTCGGCTTTGTTAGCATTACGCAGAAAGTGACCGCTTGACACCGTAAATCCGCCCACATGATTGAAGGTGTGATTGCCCAGTCGGTGTCCGTGAGAACGTATCAGTTCCAGCAGTTCCGGATACTTCCTCACATTGTCGCCAACCATGAAGAAGGTGGCTTTCACGCCATAGCGGTCAAGCGTCTCTATCAGCCAAGGGGTCGATTCAGGTATGGGTCCATCGTCAAAGGTCAGATAGACTGCCTTTTTCGTCGGATCCATTCTCCATATCGCGCTTGGATAAAGCCAGCGCAGCCATTTGCTGGGTTGCTCTATAATCATTGTTCAGAAAGAAAAAGCCCCTTCTCTCTCAGAGAGGGAAGGGGGCAATTGTCTATTATCGAAGTTGAATTCCTGCATTGTCACACTTTGTGACGAATGCGCTGTACAACAGTTGAAGCTCGTCTTCAAGTTCCTTTGCCTTTTGGGCATAGTCAGCCTTTTTAGCGGCATTGGATGCGCCAAGCTTGCTGAAGATATCCTGAATGTTGGCAAGAACATAGACATCCTGATTACATTCTCGTACACTGTTGGCAAAATGTACGTTGTTCAGTGTCAAATACCATGCTGCATATTCTTTTGACTTTTGTTCTAGCTGCTCGAGGATAGGCACCGCCTTCTCCACTTGGCCACACGCGATGTAAGCTTCTGCAATGTCGAGCGAAGAACTATTTACATCATGAGGGACATTGTAGGAAGGAATCTCTGCTTCACACTTGTCGAGCGCCTTCAGCGCCAAATCATCCTTACCCTCTTTCAGCAAGTTGGTGATGAGGTTGGCAAACCAGCGGCGGTGAGTGAAGCACATGCGCATGGTGGTTTCATCGATATAGAGACCTGGCTGCTTCAGGTTGCCATACTGGTATCTGTTCATCATGTTGTCATACATCTTCTCCGTGTCGCACACTGTGTTTAATGGACTGTTGCTGTCAAATGTGAATGGAGTGATGCGCCATGCAATACCTTCCTGCATGAAATGGCGGTACAGATGTCCGTAGTTGTTGTGGCCAACAGTCGTTGACATGTAGAGAGGGCGGGAGAAGTTTGTCTGTCCAATGAGTTCCAGCATTGCAAGGAAACTCTTGGAGATACGACTTCTGTCTGACAGACTGATAATCATCTTGTCGGGGATGCTGTCGCCTGGAATCCTCATGCCTGAGCGCCTAACTGCTTCTTTGTCTACGTTGATGTAAAGTGTATCGCTTGGCAAACCTGATGGCAAGCTGACGAGCAGCTCCTTGTCTGATTCTGACAGGCCTTCGTAGTCTTTCAATACAAAACGCTTGATGGCAGTCGTAAGTTCAAAAGGCTCTCCTCCCCACGCGCGTTGTGTCAATGCTGGGTCCTGTTTCATGACTTGCAGAACCAGTTCTTTTAATGGGATGTTCAATCCTTTTATTATGGGATTGACTTCTGTCATTTCATGTTTGCCTTGAGTGTACTGGTAGCGTTTCCAAGAAATAGGCAGCGGGCTTGACTGGCCTTCGCCGGAGTAAGCTGGACGCTTCATCTGGTCAATGTACCAGTCTGTCTGCAGATAAGATAAGTTGCAGACTCTTACATCGGTACGCATTCCTTCTGTATCTTCGTTATACCAAAGCGGGAAGGTGTCGTTGTCACCATTAGTGAAGATAACGCCATCATGAGGCACTGTCTCAAGGTAATTCATACCAAAATCGCGACAAACGAAGCGACCTGTACGGTCGTGGTCGTCCCATGTCTGGCTGACCATCTGCAATGGTACGGCAACAGCTGGTACGAGTCCGACGCATCCGGCAATGACGCCCGCCATTCGCTTCTCCATCTTCTTGCCCAACCAGTTGCCCAGCAGTTCATAGATGGCTGCAATGCCCAAGCCGCACCAAATTGCAAAGGCATAGAATGAGCCCGCATAAGCATAGTCACGTTCGCGTGGCTGTCCTGGTGTCTGATTCAAGTAGATGACAATCGCGATACCTGTCATGAAGAACAGGAAGAATACCACCCAGAACTGCTGAATGCCTTTCTTGTCGCGGAATGCCTGCCAGAAGAAACCGAGCAGACCGAGTATGAGCGGGAGGCAATAGAATACATTGTGCCCCTTATTGTTTTGAAGTTCGGATGGAAGCAAATCCTGATCGCCGAGTCGTGCATTGTCGATAATGGGGAAGCCTGACAGCCAGTTGCCGTGCTGCAGTTCTCCATTACCTTGCATATCGTTCTGGCGACCTGCGAAGTTCCACATGAAATAGCGCCAGTACATCCAGTTCATCTGGTAAGAGAGAAAGAAACGGATGTTGTCAGCATAGCTTGGAATCTCCACTGTGTGCGATTCGCGGCCAGGTATCTTATATTCCACAGATTTGTAGGTGACATTGCCCAACCATGACTCATAAGCTTTGGCATGGTCTTCGCTATAGATGCGAGGGAAGAGCATGCATTGGTTGGAAGCATATTTCAAGGAGAACTTGTCACGAATCTTTACATATTCATCCTTTTCTTCTGGATTCTCCTTGTCTTTGCGCTGATAGACAGGAGCACCTAATTCGGTCTGGTATATCAATTCTCCCATGCCTGTTTCCTTCAGTTCTGGTTCAGACTTGTAGGTTGGACCAAAGAAGAGAGGACGGTCTCCGTACTGTTCGCGGCCAAGATACTCGCCTAGCGTGAAGACATCTTCAGGAGAGTTCTGGTCCATTGGAGGGTTGGCAGTAGAACGGATGACGATAACGGCATAAGAGCTGTAGCCAATGGTCATAACCGTCATGCAAAGAATAACGGTATTGAGAATGCGTGGAGTAGCTTTCTTGCTGAAGAAAAGGAAGCATCCAATGGCCGCAAGCACGATGATGCCTATTATGACAGCGGTGGCTCCATGTCCGTAGAACGGAATGCCGAGCAGAGCTGTACAAGCCAAGAATGAAATGTACATTCTCTTGGTGCTCTTCACTTTCGTAGTCTCCCACAATGCCCAGATGAGCACTGCTGCAAGCAAAGCCAAATAGATGTAAAGTCCTATATTATAAGAAATTCCCAACGTATTGACGAACAGCAGTTCAAACCATCCGCCTATCTTCACGATACCTGGCACAATACCATAAAGCACTGCTGCTACAATGATGACTGAAACACCCAGCACCATAAGCGAGCCCTTGCCTGTAGGATTCTTGCTCTTTTTGTAGTAGTAAACCAGCACGATAGCAGGAATACAGAGAAGGTTCAAGAGGTGTACGCCGATGGAAAGCCCCACCAAATAGGCGATGAAGACGAGCCAACGGTCAGAGTGTGGTGCATCAGCGTTTTCTTCCCACTTGAGAATAAGCCAGAACACCAATGCTGTGAAGAAACTAGAGAATGCATACACTTCTCCTTCAACAGCCGAAAACCAGAAGGTATCTGACCAAGTGTAGATGAGTGCACCTGCAATACCACTGCCTATCACAGCGAGTATCTGACCTACGGAAGGCTCTTCTTTCTTCTTGAAAAGCAAGTTTTTAGCTAGATGCGTAATGCTCCAGAACAGGAACAGGATACATCCTGCGCTGAGCAACGCATTCATAATGTTTATCATTTGGGCAATCTGGCTCGCATCGTTAGCCAAGAGCGAGAAGAAATTGCCAACGAGCATAAAGAATGGTGCACCAGGTGGATGACCTACCTCCAATTTGGCTGCTGTGGTGATGAACTCAGGGCAATCCCAAAAGCTTGCCGTCGGTTCTATGGTAGAGCAGTAGGTGAATGCTGCAATGGCGAACACAACCCAACCGACTACGTTATTGATAATGTGATACTTTTTCATGTGTGAGTTTTAAGTTTTTGAGCTTGCAAGTCCTTAGATTTGTAAGTTTAAAGCTGTTCGGATGGCTAACCTAAAAATCTAAAAATCTATGATGTTACTCAATTCCAAGAAGTTCTACGGTGAAGATAAGTGCAGAATAAGGCTTGATTTCGCCACCAGTGTCTCTATCGCCGTATGCCAGCTGATAAGGGATGTAAAGTTCCCACTTTGAGCCAACAGGCATCATCAGAAGTGCCTCTGTCCAACCGCTAATCACTTGATTTACACCAAAAGCAATGGGTTCGCCACGCTCGTAGCTGCTATCGAACACTGTACCGTCGATGAGTTTGCCTTCATAGTTTACTTTTGCTTTCTGCGTTCTGGTAGGCTTCTCGCCAGTTCCCTGTGTGATAATCTTGTACTGCAAGCCGCTAGCTGTAGTTACAACACCTGGCTTAGTCTTGTTTTCTTCAAGGAATTTTTCGCCAGCCTCTCGGTTGCCGCTGTAGAGTTTTTCCATGTTGGCAGCCTGACGTGCCGTCATTTTTTCCTGAAAAAGTTGGCTTGCAGCGTCTGTAGGCATTTTCTCCTGACCAAGCAAAGCAGCAACAAGACCGCTCGCAACAATGGATGGGTCAATGCTCATGCCTTCGTCTGCTGCATAATAGTCCTTAGAGAATGACTGTACCATGCCGAGAATCTGTCCACCCACTTGACTGCCGGCATTATAGGCAGATTGCTCCTTGTCGTTAGGATCTATCTTTACACGAGCCAAGATGCCTTCAGCAAATTTAGGCAAAAGTTGCTCGTCAACATTAAACTGCTGTAAAGCATACTGTTGTAATCCGTTTGACTGCATCACGCCAAAGATGTAAGCCAGCGAGTCGCCGCTATTCTGCATAGCGGGCTTCTCTATGTTTAATGCGGGCTTTCCAGACTTCTGTGCCTCGATGAATGACGCAAGCTCTTCTTTCTGCTTAGCTTTGAAAGCCTTCAAGTCGGCAGCATCTTGCGCCTTCTTCGCTTTGATAACGGCCTTGATGGAATCTTTTGCCTCTGTCTGTGCGAAAACAGCGCTTGCCATGGCAAACGCTGTTATTGTCAACATAAGTATCTTCTTCATCTTCAATGGTCAAATTATTTCAGAACCTCGACAGTGAAGATGAGCGTAGAGAATGGCTTAATCTGACCCATATTCTGAGAACCATAGCCAAGTTCCTGAGGAATAGTAATTTCCCACTTTGAACCTGCAGGCATGAGTTTGAGCGCCTCAACCCAACCTTCGATAACGCGTGGCTGAGCCATATCTACAGAGAATGGTTGGTTGCGCTCGTAGCTGCTGTCGAACACTGTGCCGTCGATGAGCTTACCTTCGTAGTTAACCTGAACTGTAGAAGTGTCTGTTGGAAGAGCACCGTCGCCAGCAACAAGCACTTTGTACTGCAAACCGCTTGCTGTTGTCTGCACACCTTCCTTAGCCTTGTTCTCTTCCAAATATTTCTCACCTGCAGCCTTATTGTCGCCATACTGCTTCTCAAGGTTAGCCTCGCGAATTGGCTCCAGCTGTGAGTTGAACTTCTCGTAAGCCTCGTCAGCAGTCATGCCTGCTGTGCCCTTCAAACCTGCAACAAGACCAGAGAGAAGGCTCTTCACATTTACGCTCTGAGTAGAATCTTCTGCAAAAACTTCCTGAGTGAGACCCTTTGCCATCTGCTGTACCTGACCGCCTACTTCAAGACCCTTCATGTAAGCATTTTTCTTAGCATCTACTTCGTTTACAGAACCTTCCTTCACACCCTTGATGAACTCATCTATATAGGCAGAGTCAACGCCGAGCTGCATAGTCATGTACTGCTTCAAACCGTCTGCCTGAGCTACACCAAGATTGTAAGCAAGTGTGTCAACTCCATCCTTGAGGTTAGCATTTGTGCCACCATCGCAAGATACCATAGTCATGGCAGTCATTGCAACAGCTGCTGCCATCATTGAAATTTTCTTCATTGTATTATTTGTTTTAAGTTAATATTTTTCTGTCTTTATCCACACACTCCACATTGCAACCGCTTTGGCGAAAACGATCGCTGCCGTGCATGATTTTGTGCAAAGATAGGTTTTATTTTGCTGATTTTCTGCCCTCAACTCCTAAAAAATGTGTTTTTTAAGTTTTTTTTTGCAATATTTCGACATTTTAGGTGTATATAAGAGTGGAAAGCAACAAAAAGACGGCCCTTTTGCAAGATTCCCGTAATATGAAAAATCAGAAAGAAGCAGACGAACTCATTGAAGGATTACGCAAGCAGCAGCGACAAGCGCAGCAGCGTATGCTCCTGATGTACGGCAAGATGGTTTTCTGTCAAGTGGCGAGAATCGTGACGTGCCAGGAAGACGCCGAGGAGGTGTTCCAAGATGTGTTTGTCAAGGCTTTTGACAACATCAAGACATACGACAGCCGGCTGGCATCACTCTCGACGTGGCTGAAATGCATTGCCTACAACGAGTCGCTGAACTTTATACGAAAATCCACCCTTCCCATCATCTATGTAGATGACCGAGATGTAGACCTTGAAATCATTCAAGATGAAACACTTGCACAAGTTTTCCAACAACACGACGAAGCGACCGTGCAGCGACTGGAAAAAGCGATAGAATTCCTCTTGCCTCACGAACAGGCACTCATCAATATGTTCTACTACGATGATATGAATATGAAGGACATAGCTTATGTGACTTCAACCAACATCAGCACCATTGGTTCGCAGCTGACCAGAACGAGAAAGAAACTTTACAAAATTATCAAATCCATGCCGTAATGAAAGATAAAGACCTACAATCTTTGCGAAAGCAGGATGTCAACTTACGCGAAGCCATCGCCCGACGCGAACAGCATTGCCCGCAGATGCCTACAGGACTGAACGACAGGCTAATGGAACGTGTGAGCCGCAAGCCTCAAAACAAGCATCGCTACTTACCGTGGATAGCTGCTACCGCAGCCTGTCTTGTGGGAACAGTCGTTATCATTCGCTTCCTGCAAAACAATGGGAATAGCGTTGTTCCCGACGAACTTTCTCTAATGGCACAGATTGAACAGCCCATGAAAGAAAGTGTAAAAAAAGGACCTGATGAACAAACTGACTCTGTGGAAGAAAAGGAGCATATATTGGCGAAGAATACAATGCCCGCAGAAAAAAAAGAAATGAAGCCATTGCAAAAAAAAGAAAAATCGTCCAACAGTGAATCGAAAGAAACACAGGAGATTACACCTTCAACAATATCGCATGAGGAAGTTCGTGAAAACGAAACACATTTGGAAAATGCTCTAGGACAGCACGTTGTCTATGCTTCCAAAGAAGCACAAGAAGACACAACTTATCAGCCACCACGCCTTATGGATGAATTTATCGCCAAATTGGCTGCCTACCATCAGATAGATCCGATTGAAATGGAGTGTTTTGCTCCTGTCGATAGCAATACAGAAAGATCTCTGTATATTTTCCCTGACAATGAGCAGGTGAATCTCTTTGGCAAACTGCTGCAAGTGGCATGCTGGTATGACAATAAAACGCCAGGATACCAGTTCTATTTCTCTCATCTCCAGTTCATTTTTGAACTTGATGATGAAAAGGAAGGGCTGAAATATCTGTGGACGGCAGAAAGAACAGACAACGGCATCTTGCTCTATAGCATGCATTCGCCAGTCGGAACGCCTGCTTCCACCGCTTGCTACCAAGAATTTAAACAAAGATATGTTACAAAATCAATAAGAAGTATTTATCACCAACTTTAACAAACTAAACGTATGAAAACTCACAAAATCGTAACGCTTTGCCTCTTGACAATGGGCTGCGTAACCATGCAGGCACAAAATGCTCCTGTTCGACTTATCAACAGTCAGTTAGGGCAAGCCGAGACACCTCAAGATGGTACAGCAATCCTTGCTGAAAGCCGCTTTATTTTTCTGGACACACCGGAAACGGTTGTAGATGAAGAGACTAAGGTAAAAACTGTAAAATTGAGGCAAAATGAAAATTGGCCAACAGATGACAAAATCCATTGGGTGAAAAATGTGAAAACTATCGATAGTTCAGAGCAGCTTAATCGATTATTAAGCGACAAACTTGTGGGTGATAAAAGCATCATCATATATTGGGCACTGAAGGAAGAGGCTGACCGAAGCGTTCTGCACTGCTACTTCCGCATGCCTGCCGATGCTGTGACCAATTTGTGGCTGGCATCTGAAGAAACATGTATCGTTGATTTAGAAACAGGTGTTCAGTATCGCGCTCAAAAGGGCAATCCAGATTACTGGAAAAAGTACTTTGGTGTAAAAGCTCCTGCTGGCACTATTCTCGACTTTCCCATCTATTTCCCTAAACTGCCAAAGTCTGTCAAGCATATTGCCATTTATGGTGTGCCACTTTGGCATTTAAGAGGCACTAAGGTTGGCATCGATAGAAATAAAAAAGTTGCTTTCTCTTTTGGAGTACCTAAAGATTATGATGATGCGCCTCAAATTTCTGCTCCACGCTTGGTGAAAGCAGAAGGTGAGTATGTGAAAAACGATGGGCACACATGGGCCGTTTACACAGACGCTCATTTGATTAAGCCTTTGCCAGATAACTATATGGCTCTTTGGCGCACACCAGAAACCACCTATCTGGCCGTGTCAAGAGAACAGAACTGGATGCGCGAATATTTTGGCTTCCAGTCAGACAATTTCCTTATTGACGAGCGGGGCAGGCAATATAAAATTAAAGGCGTGCAAGGATTGCCTCTGGAACATATCTTCTGGATGGAAGGGTACTCTGGCGATTGCATTGCGTTTGTGCTTGAGTTTGAACCGATTCCACTTGACATCACCACCATCTCTCTGATAGAACCAGAAGGAAGGCCCTTTGACTCGTGGGGTGCTGACTGGAGCGGAAAGACTTTTTTGAACATGAATATCGCAGACCTGCGAAAGAATCAGCAGAATTTCAAGCCGCTGAAAAGAGTGATTGTGGAATAGGAACTGACGGAATGCATCGAAAAAGAAAAGGTCTATTGCCACTAAAATGATACACACTGCATGACAAATAATAACGTGAATTTGTCGAATTGACGTAAAATAGTAATTGAAAGATTAGTTTAGACCGGTCAAGCCACGTTGGAACTGTGAAGTCCCGACGTGGCTTTTATTTAACGTGAGTTCGATGTAAGAATATTTTGTTTTTATTTGAAGCTATAGGAAAGTTATTGAACTCGTGTTTTTTTTACCTTTGGACAGACACCTGTTCGATGCCTCATGTTGTACCTCAAAAGGGGTGAGACTCTCACCTATGGTACACGTGAGAGTCTCACCTATGGTATAGGTAAGAGTCTCACCCCTTTTGAGGTTGTAAGCGGAGCTGAAAATAGAATGAATTTTGAGGATATCCGAAAGAGATAGAGATTGTTGTGAGTCTGGGGTTCTTCAGCCTTTAGTCAGACGTTAAAGATTACGCAACTTCTTATATCGAACTCGCGTTATTTACCTTTTTGTGTCATTTTTTAGAACTGATTGGCAAGCCTCATTCTAATTCATTCTTGCAATAGGCTTGTTCTTTTGCAGGTAGTCATTCGCTAAAAAAGGAAGCGGCAATTCCACTGGAATCACCGCTCTTTTATTTGTTTAAATAACTCTTGTTTCTTCTCTCTCTTCCGTGAACTCAAGTGCCGAATTGCACTGAGTTTTTACGGAATGTTTTGCTAATTTCAATCTTGAATTATTTGAAGATTGAAACGTTGCTGATAATCACTGATACAGCGACAACCGCAACTGCGATTACTGTAATCATTTCCATAAAACAATCCCTTTTCCTAAAATTAATAATTACTGATTCAAACTTTAACTAAACCAACTTATTAACCTAACCTAAAACCTTTAAGCAATCTTGCTTGCCCTGCTTCTGCTGAGCAGCTGCTGCTCTTATATGTTGCTTTTTACCTTATTTTCTAAAAATTGGAGGAGGGCCTCTCACGAGGACCTAACTCCCTAATAACAATCTTTTACTAACCTAAATCTAATACCTTTACCAAAACCTATATGATAGAATAACTAACTTTCTTTTTACCTATTGTCTCAGGATGCTTGTTGAGTGCTCGCCTGCAACTTAACTTGCTTTTCCTTCGTTGACGATGCAAAGTTATGGGGTTTTGAAAATTTAACCAATATTTTTTTTCTTTTTTCACTATTTTTTGCCGTTTTATTGATGTATATCAACATTTGTGTACGCACACATAATAAAAACAACCTGTTTTGTGTGCGCACACAGCCCCATTTTCTTGTTCGTGGACAAAACACGTTGGCGAGTGACGAGAAAGTGTTTTCTACATATATTTATGTAAAGATGAATGAACTATTTCAGACCTCATGAAACAAGGGTAGGCAAAAAAAGAAAGCAGAAAACAAACATTTTCCCAAAAAGACTTGGGTGTTTGAGAAAATAAAGGTATTTTTGCACTTACATCTTATTCAGCATACTATAAATAACTCAATTAATAACTTAAATTTTCAACATTCTTATGTGGTTATGTAACTCTTCAATCGGAAGAAAGGTGATCATGTCTGTCTCAGGCTTGGCGCTGATTCTCTTCCTGACGTTTCATGGATGCATGAACGTAGTGGCACTCTTCAGTGCAGAGGCGTACAACCAGATTTGTGAATTGCTTGGTTCTAACTGGTATGCAATTGTTGCTACATGCGCACTTGCAGGTCTCATGGCTATTCACATTCTTTACGCCTTCATTCTCACAATTCAGAACAAAAAGGCTCGTGGCAACAACAAGTATGCCATCACAGAAAAGCCTAAGATGGTAGAATGGGCAAGCCAGAATATGCTCGTTCTCGGCATCATCGTTGTTCTGGGTCTCTGTCTTCACATCAAGGACTTCTGGTACAACATGATGTGGGCTGAAATCATTGGTGCTGAAGGCCAGTTCTCTCCAACTGACGGTTTCGGATGGATTAAGTACACATTCTCAAATCCTGTATTTGTAGTGCTTTATCTCATCTGGATTGTTGCCATCTGGTTCCACCTCACTCACGGCTTCTGGTCTGCACTTCAGACACTTGGCTGGAGCGGACACACATGGTTCTGCCGCTGGAAGTACATTGGCTACATCTGGTCAACTGCAGTAATGGCTCTCTTTGCCATCGTAGCTATCGCATTTGCTGTATGCCCAGACTGCCTCGGCTGCTGCGACGGCAAGGTTCTTCCTTTCGAGATGTGAAATTAGTTAAAGTGAAAAGTGAAAAGTAAAAAAGTGAAAAAATCCAAGCTTCCGATTTCCACTTGTTCTGCTTGACACTCTTCACCATTTAATCAAAAGAAAAAAAATAACAACAGTGAAAAGAAAGTGTTGGTCTTATAGTAACTTTGATCTTTCACTTTTTTGCTTTTCACTTTTCACTCAATTAGAATTATGGCTATCAATATCGATTCAAAGATACCTGAGGGACCAGTTGCTGAGAAGTGGTCAAACTACAAGGCACACCAGCGTCTGGTGAACCCAAAGAATAAGCTGAAGCTCGATGTCATCGTCGTTGGTACGGGTCTGGCTGGTGCTTCAGCTGCTGCATCTCTTGGCGAGATGGGCTTCAATGTGCTCAACTTCTGTATTCAGGACTCTCCACGCCGTGCACACTCTATCGCTGCACAGGGTGGTATAAACGCAGCCAAGAACTACCAGAACGACGGTGACTCTATCTACCGTCTGTTCTACGACACAGTGAAGGGTGGCGACTACCGCGCTCGCGAGGCAAACGTGTATCGTCTGGCAGAAGTGGCTAACTCAATCATCGACCAGTGCGTGGCTCAGGGCGTTCCTTTCGCTCGTGAGTATGGCGGCACATTGGCAAACCGCTCTTTCGGTGGCGCTCAGGTGTCTCGAACTTTCTACGCAAAAGGCCAGACAGGCCAGCAGCTCCTCCTCGGTGCTTACTCTGCACTCTCTGCACAGGTGAACGCTGGCAAGGTGAAGCTCTACACTCGTTACGAGATGCTCGACGTCGTGATTATCGACGGCAAGGCTCGCGGTATCATTGCCAAGAACCTCGTCACTGGTAAGCTCGAGCGTTTCTCTGCTAATGCAGTCGTTATTGCAACAGGAGGTTACGGTAACACGTACTTCCTTTCTACAAACGCTATGGGATGTAACGTAACTGCTGCCATGTCTTGCTACCGCAAGGGCGCTTACTTCGCAAACCCATGTTATGTACAGATTCACCCTACTTGTATACCTGTTCACGGCGACAAGCAGTCTAAACTTACGCTGATGTCTGAGTCTCTGCGTAACGACGGTCGCATCTGGGTACCAAAGAAGCTTGAAGATGCAAAGGCTCTCCAGGCAGGCACAAAGGAAGGCTGGGAGATTCCAGAGGAAGACCGCGACTACTACCTGGAGCGTCGCTATCCAGCATTCGGCAACCTCGTTCCTCGTGACGTGGCTTCACGTGCTGCAAAGGAGCGTTGCGACAAGGGCTTTGGCGTGAACAATACAGGTCTCGCTGTGTTCCTTGACTTCTCTGAGTCTATCCAGCGTCTCGGCATCGACGTTATTCGCCAGCGTTATGGCAACCTCTTCGACATGTACGAGGAAATCACAGACGTGAACCCAGGCAAGAAGCGCGCTACAGTCAATGGCAACGATTATTACAACCCAATGATGATATTCCCTGCTATCCACTACACTATGGGTGGTATTTGGGTTGACTACGAACTCCAAACTTCTATTCCTGGACTCTTCGCCATTGGTGAATGTAACTTCTCTGACCACGGAGCTAATCGCCTCGGCGCATCTGCCCTCATGCAGGGTCTGGCTGACGGTTACTTCGTACTTCCTTACACCATCCAGAACTACCTCGCAGATCAGGCTATCTGGCCACGCATCTCTACTGACGCTCCTGAATTTGCAGAAGTCGAGAAGGCAACAGAAGAGCGCATTCAGAAGCTCATGAACATCAAGGGTAAGCGCTCTGTTGACTCTATCCATAAGGAACTCGGCCATATCTGCTGGGAGTACATCGGCATGGGTCGTACCAAAGAAGGTCTTGAGAAGGGAATCAAGCTCCTCGACGAGCTCCGCAAGGAATTCGACACAAACCTCTTCATTCCAGGAGAGCGCGACGGTCTTAATATAGAGCTCGACAAGGCAATCCATCTCGATGACTTCATCACAATGGGTAAGCTCATTGCTTACGATGCCCTCTCTCGCGAAGAATCTTGTGGTGGCCACTTCCGTGAAGAGCACCAGACAGAAGAAGGCGAAGCTAAGCGCGACGACCAGAACTTCTTCTACGTAGGTTGCTGGAAGTACGAAGGTACAGAAAGCATTGCGCCAACGCTCATCAAGGAACCACTCGAGTATGAGGCTATTAAGGTACAAACACGTAACTACAAGAACTAATCACCATGGCAGAGAAAGTTTTGAAACAATTCACAGTAAAATACTGGAAGCAGAACGGTCCAAAGGACACTAATGCTCATTTTGAAGAGAAGGTAATGAAGGACATCCCTGGTGATACTTCGTTCCTCGAAATGCTCGACATCCTCAACGAGCAGTTGATTGAGGAAGGCAAGGAACCTTTCGTGTTTGACCACGACTGCCGCGAAGGTATTTGCGGTATGTGTTCGCTCTACATCAACGGCACGCCACACGGCAAGACTGAACGTGGAGCAACTACTTGCCAGCTCTATATGCGTAAGTTCAACGAAGGTGATGTCATCACAATCGAACCTTGGCGTTCAGCAGGTTTCCCTGTTATCAAGGACTGCATGGTTGACCGTACAGCATTCGACAAGATTATCCAAGCAGGTGGCTATACCACCGTTCGTACTGGTGCGCCACAGGATGCCAACGCTATCCTCATTTCAAAGGAAGATGCTGACGAGGCAATGGACTGCGCTTCTTGCATCGGTTGCGGCGCTTGTGTTGCAGCTTGCAAGAATGGTTCAGCAATGCTCTTCGTGTCATCAAAGGTGTCACAGCTTGCTCTCCTTCCACAGGGCCGCATAGAAGCAGCTCGCCGTGCTAAGGCAATGGTTGCCAAGATGGACGAACTCGGCTTTGGTAACTGCACTAACACTCGTGCTTGCGAGGCTGTATGTCCAAAGTGTGAGACCATCGCCAACATCGCTCGCCTCAACCGCGAGTTCATCAAGGCAAAGTTGGCTGACTAATACACATTATTTATATATGGAAAAAAGGCCGCAGTTTTTTCTGCGACCTTTTTTTGTTAATTCCAAAAACAACACATATATTTGTAAGGTGAAACTTATTGATTCACTAATAGATCATGAACAAAATACTTGAAAATAATTATTATAATATAACACGAATTCGACGTAAAAGAGGTCGCAAATCAACTTGAAAAAAGATAAAAATTCATGACTAATTGACTACACCAAACTTTATTTCCGTCAGACCCACGTTAAATTAGCATATGCCGTACCCCTCGGGTCCACCATGGTGGACCCGAGGGGTACGGCATATCGTAGCCGAGGGGTACGATACAAATTTGCAATATAAGAATGGGCTGCATCTT
>CAJGCU010000027.1 GCA_904501945.1 uncultured Bacteroidaceae bacterium | reverse complement strand
TCGTCGGCAAAGCAAGAACCAACCAGCAGCACTTTCGCCCCAGCTTCCATCTTCCATCCCGACTTTGGGATGTCTATGTACGTCATCAATTCCATAATACGGTACAAAGATACTGAATTTAATTATCAATATTGTCAATGTCAATTATTTTCTGTAACTTTGCACCGCAAAATGTCTACAAAGACATTGACATCCTGAATTTTACACTCTAAATATATCGTATAACTATGGCAAAGAAAGCTCTTTTGATGATTCTCGATGGTTGGGGAATCGGTGACAAAAGCAAGGGTGACGTGATTTATCAGACACCAACACCCTACATGGACTATCTGAACGAAAACTACCCTCATTCTGAGTTGCAGGCATCTGGCGAAAATGTTGGTCTTCCCGACGGACAGATGGGTAACTCTGAAGTGGGCCACCTCAATATCGGCGCTGGCCGCATCGTGTATCAAGACTTGGTAAAAATCAACCGTGCCTGCGCTGACAACTCTATCCTTGAAAACCCTGAGATCAAAGCTGCATACGGCTATGCCAAGGAGAATGGCAAGAGCGTACACCTGATGGGTCTCACTTCAACAGGAGGCGTACACTCTTCTTTCGACCACATCTTGAAGCTCGTTGACATCGCCAAAGTCTATGGCATTGACAACTGCTACGTTCACTGCTTCATGGACGGACGCGACACCGACCCAAAATCAGGCAAGGGCTTCATTGCCGATTTGCAAAAGCACATTGACGAAGCAGGCGTGGGTGCAATCGCTTCTATCATCGGACGTTTCTACGCTATGGACCGCGACAAGCGCTGGGATCGCGTGAAAGTAGCTTACGACCAGCTCGTACACGGCAAAGGCCGAGAAGTTGCTGACATGGTAGAGGCCGTACAGTCATGCTACGACAGCCACACCGAAGAGCACAAGAACACAGACGAGTTCATGGAGCCTCTCATCAACTGCAACGTGGACGGACGCATCAAGGAAGGCGATGTAGTCATCTTCTTCAACTACCGCAACGACCGCGCAAAAGAGCTGACAATCGTGCTCACTCAGCAGGACATGGAAGAGCAGGGCATGAAGACCATCCCAGGCTTGCAGTACTACTGCATGACTCCTTACGATGCCTCTTTCACGGGTGTTCACATCCTTTTCCCAAAGGAGAACGTAGAGAACACACTCGGCGAATACATTGCAAGCAAGGGGCTGAAGCAGCTCCACACTGCCGAAACAGAGAAATATGCACATGTAACATTCTTCTTCAACGGTGGTCGCGAAACACCATTCGAAGGCGAAGACCGCATCCTTGTCAACTCTCCAAAGGTTGCTACCTACGACCTCAAGCCAGAGATGTCCGCTTTCGAAGTGAAAGACAAGCTGGTTGCTGCCATCAAGGAGAACAAGTACGACTGGATTGTTGTCAACTTTGCCAATGGCGACATGGTGGGTCACACAGGCGTATATTCAGCTATCGAGACAGCCGTAAAAGCTATCGACCAGTGTGTGAACGAAGTGGTTGAAGCTGCTAAGGCAACCGACTACGAAACTATCATCATTGCCGACCACGGCAATGCAGACAATGCCCTCAATGCCGACAGCTCTGCCAACACAGCCCACTCACTCAACCCCGTACCATTCATCTACGTTACTGAAAACAAGAACGCCACCGTAAAGAATGGTGTGCTTGCCGACGTAGCTCCTTCCATCCTCCACATTATGGGACTGGAACAGCCAAAGGAAATGACTGGAAAGAACCTGATTGTAGATTAAGGGGGGGGGAAAGTATTAAGATTCAATCATAAATGAAAGGGGCGCGGAATTCCGCGCCCCTTTCATTTATGTACATCAAAACCACACATTTCAGGAGAAAAAGCACAAAATGCCACCTTCACGAAAGTTTTTTAGAAAAACAAATAACATATTTAAAGTTTTTTATAACTTTGTGGCACGAAACACAAAATAAAACACCTTGTTAATCAACAACTATTAAATAAATTATAATTAACTTTATCTTTACCAAAATGAAAAAATTATTACTTTTAGGAATTATGCTCCTTGGAATGGGGGGGGTAATTTTCGCGGGACATGTTAATGCTTCCTTTAAAACGGAATCTTATTGTAGTGCATCATGGGACGCAGAAAGCCAAACCATGACTTGGAACGGAACTTGGACAGCTCCTGCTGGTGCTTATGGAAGTTGGTATTTCGTTTTAACTCAACTCCCAGCAGGAGACATAACTTCTTATAAAAAATTCCATGCTACACTCTCAGAGTTTAGCGACAATGTTGATTATGTCCTTTTGAGAATAAAACAAGGAGATAACAACTATGCCGATGCCAAACTTGTTGCAGGAGAGAACAACATTGACCTTGTTGCCCTCGCAGAAGCAAATCCTGGAGTTGATTTCACACAAATTGACGACATCACCATTTGGGGAGCTAATGAGGCTGTAGATGGGAAAAGCATCGACGGAGAGAACCCTGCTTCTGTAAAAATTGAGAATGTCTATTTAGAAACACCCCAAAATATTACCACCACCTCTTTAAATGAAGAAATCACAGACATAAATTACTTAACAGATGGCGGAACTTTTGTTATTGCACATACAGACGGAAAATCGATTCAAACTTGGAAAGCCAATGAAGCAGGTGCAGCAAAAACGGAATTAAATAATATTTCAACTGATCTTTATTACTGCTTAACGATAGAGGAACTCCCCCCACTTGACATTGACGAAGATAATGAGACTGACGACGCAACTTATTATCGTATTGCTATCAAAAACACTAGTGGAACAGCTAAGCCTTCTAACTGGTGGGGCGAAAATTATGTAAATATCATTAGTTGGGGTGATTTATGGTCAACCTCATGCGATGCAGTCCAAAGCGGCCAAAATGAGAGCTACATCTATGGACGAGATGGTGATTTCAATGCTGTTTGGACTATAGCTTATGAAGAAGGCAAAGGATTCAAGTTCTTTAATCCTAAAACCGAAAAATACATGAAACTAAGTAACACTACAGGGGCTGAATACTTTGTTAAACTACATAAAGGAATTACTATAAACGTTAATACAGAACTTGACAAAGAGAATAATACTGCCAATGGTACCATTTTCGACTTCTCTAACGCTACTGGCTACGATGCAGAGACAGGAACAATAACTAATGGCGGATGGACTTTTGCAACTCCTGTTGATATTTCCAATTGGGACTATCTTGTTATTACAACTATAGACAACTCTGGCGATGGCAGTCGTATCATTTCCATCACTGACAACGACGGTAATTCTGTTAAAGGAAATCAGTATGCTGGTTCAGTAGCAGGAACAGGTAAAGATATGTATCTGGATAGATGGAATAACCAAAACGCAATTTGTATCAGTATAGATTATCTAAGAATTAACAAAGGATTAGATGTCTCTAAAATAAAATCTCTAACATTTGCCAACAATGACGGTAATGGCGATTGCATTTTACGAATTTCTAACGTTTACCTAACAGACTATAATAATCTTAAAATGACGGTTCGTGGAGAGTGGCAATCATATGTTGAGGGAGATGTCGTTCGTGAATACAATGCAGAAGGAGTTGGCAAATACGGTACTATCTGTCTTCCTTACACTGCTTCTTGTTCTGGTGCAGAAATCTACAGCATCGTAGAAGCAAATTCAGCAAACATCACTTTAGAGAAAGTAACTGGTCTGCTTGAAGCAGGAAAGCCTTACTTCTATATGGCCTCAGACGTTATTGGAAAGGATAATGGAGGACCTGTTCGCAATGTAAACTTCTTCCGTGCAGACCTCGACACATACGATGTAGCTACTCCTATTGAGAATAACGGTTTGATTGGCACATTCGCAACTACTACTGCTCCTCCAGGCGACAACTTCTATGTGCTGAGCAACAACAAGCTGTACTACACTACAGATGCTACTGTAAATGTGGGTGCTAACAAGGCATACATCGACAAGAGCAAGATTGTGAACAAGAGCAGCGAGGCAAAGGGACGTATCAGCATCAACTTCAACGACATTGAGGCTACTGGTATCGAAGCGATTGATGATGCAGCAGAAGTCCTGAAGGGCGGCGACATCTTCGACCTCTCAGGTCGCAAGGTAACTGCTCCAACAAGCGGCATCTATATCATGAACGGAAAGAAGATTATGATCAAGTGAGGAAAAGTAATAATGTAAAATGTACAAAATGAAAAACAAAATGAAAAAGACATATATTGCTCCAGAAACAGAAGTGGTAAATATTGAGTTGGAGAACATGATTGCAGCAAGTCTCGGCGTTGGAGGAGACGCTCTTGGTGGCGGCGTGACAGACGCTGATATCAAGGCGTTTGAAGACTGGAAAGAGATGGAAGATATCATCGGCAATTCTCCACTGTGGTAATCACTCCCTGCGTATCACAAGAAAGGAGGCGGTAATTTCGTACCGCCTCCTTTCTCTTTTCATCAACCTCAACAAAAGAAATTAATTTCTTCCAAATTGAAAGATTCTTTGCCTATAAATGAAATGGAAAGAAGTCACACAAAAGGGCTGTTCAAAAGCACCCTGAAAAATGCCGCACTTGCTAATTTGACGTGAGTTCGATATAAAGATTCAGCCTCGTAAAGGCACTACAAAAACCATATTTCTGCCATATCGAACTCGCCGTTCCAAACGTTCACGGCACTTGTTAGACACTGACACTTCAGCATGGAGGCACAGGGCATTTTCACCTTGCGCCTCTTTTCTCTTTGAGGAGGGCTGGGCAAGTGGCTGCAAACGCACACCGTGCAGACAAGGTTTCAGACACCGTGTACACAATAACACGAACACCCTGTGCCTATTATTTCCGACACGGGCAGCATGTCTGAGTATCAACGATTTGGTATTTTGAGGGGGAAAGGGCACAAAAAGTGTCCCCGAGGGGTGCGCCATACCGTACTCGAGGGATACGATGCGGCGCACCCCTCGGGGACGACACGTTGTCTAAAACGCTAGTTCAATATAAAGAGTCACTCTGTGAGGCACTGCAAAAACATATCTTTGTTATACCGAACTCACGTTAATTTGATGTGGTTTTAATGCAGTTGTTTTCTCTCAGAACAGCTGACAGCATTGCTTCAGTTTCTGTGCAAGGTCGTAGGCAAAACGGCGAATGGCTTGCTCATCACGTTCTGCAGCAGGCTGCTTGCGCCAAGCGGCAATCTGTGCAGTAGGCAAATCGTGCATGGGAAGCATTTGCGCCGACTCGAGCAGGTTGGCACAAAATTCGGCTGCCTCCAGAATGCGGTCGGTCGATGCCTTACGATGACGGAATGCGGTCGTTTCTTCTTTCAGGGCCTCCTCTACCTGACGCACTGCTTGCTGGGCATGCCCTTCCTTGTTAGGGCGTTCCTTGACCATGGTGCTAACATCACGATTGCGGAAGCAGCCCATAGCGGCTGCCACGATAGAAGGGTCTCGAACTGTTCCATCGGCATAGAAGATGCCATGAATGTCGCTCCAGTATCCGCTAATCATGAGTTCAAACAAATACCAGCCTGCGCCATGCTTTTCGCAGGTCTGTATGGCCAAGTCGTAAGGATTGGCGCGTCCCATACAGCCAGTCTCGCTGTTCAGTAAGGGCTTGCGGTATTTCTCTGCCACTTTCTGGGCTGCCTCATAACTGCGCTCCATGCCAGCCAGCGTAGTGGAGTAGTCGTGAAAAGAGAGCACGTCTACAAGGTCTGGCGAAGCTTCTTCCAGATTGAAAGCCAACGTGGTGCCTACAGTGATGGCATTTTTTGAATCGAGTTGCCGCACCAACTGACAGTTGCGCCGCACAAAATCAAAGATTTCCTTTCGCCTAACTTTCCGCTCTTCCTCATTGGGTGCCAAATTGTGGTAATCATTGCAAGTCGGCTCGTTCATGATATCCCAAATAAAAAGACCAGGTTCATCTTTCAATGCACCAACAATGTTTCTTACATAAGCCTCTGCCTCTTCACGATAACTCTCCTTCAGGATGTCGGGATTTAGCCCGTTCCCATTCCAAAGAATGGGCATGACCCCGAAACCCATCTCATGGGCAATGCGCACATAGGTTTTCAGTTTCTTTACAAATTCATCAGGAGCAGCCTTGTATCGATCCATCGGAAGCCAAATGCGGGTACTGTTCAGATGGATACGCTGAGCATAACCTAATTCTTTCCGTATGGTAGCTTCATCACTCATCCAGCCAATGTGGCACACTCCACGAACAAAGCTGTAATCCTTCAAGGGGGAAGCGGCTTTCATTCCACTTAGACCAAGCAGGAGAAAGCTTAATAAAAGAATAATCTTTTTCATGGGGGTAGGTTTGTAAGTTCTTGCGTTCTTTGAGTTTTATCTCCTTTTGAGAGTTTTCTGCTTGCCGCCATTCTTCTTGGAGACTTTAGATGCTTTGGTCTTCTGCCTGTCTGTACCTTTTTTCTCTTTGCCAACAAAGGGATGGTAGAAAGCGACTGCGGGCTGCACGCTGCTGGGTGCAAGCGCCTCAACCAGTTCGTAATCGAGCTGTTTGCGGTAGAGGTTGGCATTGGCCACTCGAATGCGCACAGGGTCGCCTAGGGCAAAGCAACGGCGTGTCTGACGCCCTACCAGACAGTAGTTCTTGTCGTCGAAGGTGAAGGCCTCATCGCCCAAGAAACGCACCGCGATGAGTCCCTCACAATGGTTCTCATCTATCTCGGCATAAATGCCAAACTCGGTTACACCGCTGATGTGGGCATCGTACGCTTCGCCAATCTTGTCCGACATAAATTCCACCTGCTTGTACTTGATGCTGGCGCGTTCGGCACTGGCAGCCAGCTGTTCCATGGCAGAGCTATGTTCGCAAAGATGTTCGTATTTCTTCTGGCTGGCACTGGCTGAGCCTTGTGCATAACGAGTCAACAGACGATGCACCATGAGGTCGGGATAGCGACGGATGGGCGACGTGAAGTGCGTGTAGTAGTCGAATCCCAATCCGTAATGCCCTATATTATAGGTGGAATAGCGTGCTTTCTGCATGGCGCGCAGAGAGACATTCTCGATGAGGTTCTGCACCCTGTTGCCTCGCACGTCGGCCAGCAGCTTGTTCAGGCTCTTTGCCACATCTTCTTTCTTGCCTTGCGTGAGAAGTTGGAAACCAAAACGGGATGCCATGGCTGCGAGGTTGTCCAGCTTGCTGGAGTCGGGCAGATCGTGAATGCGGTAAGGAAGGGTTTTCTGCTGCTCGGCTTTATCCACCTTGCCGATGCTTTCTGCCACTGTTCTGTTTGCCAGAAGCATGAACTCTTCTATCAGCTTGTTGGCATCTTTAGCATTTTTGAAATATACCCTTATCGGCTTGCCGTCGGGCGCAATCTCAAAACGAACCTCCTCGCGGTCGAAGTTGATGGCACCATTCTTGAAACGACGGTCGCGCAACTGGTGAGCCATGCGGTTGAGCGTAATGAGCAAATCGGCATTTTCACCCTTGCGGTGGTCGGCAGGCACAGGAGTGACAGGAATCTTTGTGGGGTCGATGGCTGGCAGGCTATCGCGAAAAGCGTTCAGTTCTGTGTCTGCCACAACTTCCTGAGCAGGAATAGGTTGAGTTGGCATAGCCTGTCCTGAACGAATCAGCTCACACTCACGCGCTTCGCCATTCTGTTCGAGTATATACTGCACTTCTTCATAAGTGTATCGGCGACAGCTCTTGATGACGGTATGGCAAATGCGTGAGTTCAGCACTTCTGCCTCTTCGTTCATCTCCACAACCACAGAGAAGGTCAGTTTCTCTTCGTTGGGACGGAGCGAGCAGAGCTGGTTGCAGAGGTGTTCGGGCAGCATCGGTATGGTGCGGTCAACAAGATACACCGATGTGGCACGCTGCTGCGCCTCAACATCAATCACAGAGCCTTCGAGCACATAGTGGCTGACATCGGCAATGTGGATGCCGACTTCCCAAATGCCATCTTTTATTTTCTTGATAGAAACAGCATCGTCAAAGTCCTTGGCATCGCGCGGGTCGATGGTGATTGTGAATGTGTTGCGGAAGTCTTCACGCTTCGACACTTCTTCAGCCGTGATGCCAGCATCAATCTTGTTGGCAGCCGCCTCAACATGTTCTGGGTACTTATAAGGAAGTCCGTATTCTGCCAGAATGGCGTGCATCTCCACATTATTATCTCCCTCGGCACCAAGTACATCTACCACCTCGCCAATCGGATTGCGAGCATCAAGCGGCCAGTCTATCACGCTGACAACAACCTTCTCTCCATTTTTCGCACCTTTCAGTTTTGCTGCCGGAATGACAATATCATTCTGTAATTTCCCCGAAGCTATATCGAGGAATGCCACGCTGTGCTGCATCTGCACAGTGCCAACAAAGGGAGTTTCACTACGTTTCAAAATCTTGATGACCTCGCCATGCAACTTGTGGCTGCCACGTTTCTTGGCATGTATGCCTACCAAAACGCGGTCGCCAGGCAGAGCATGTCGCGTATCTTCATCGTAAATGGACACACCCACTCCATCGTCTGTGTCAACAAAGTTGCGCCCACCTGCTGTACGGGTGAAAACGCCTTCCACTGTCTGGGAAGTAGAATTGCACACGATTTCGCCTTCGTAGGTACGACTAATCACGCCACTCTCAAGCATATCGTTCAGAATATCAACACACAGCATGCGTAGTGGATGAGTGCTCAGCTTCATCCCGCTAAACAAGCGTTTCAACGTGAATTTCTCACCTTTGTGAGCCGTGAGAAAATTTGTCAGCATCTCAGTGAGTTCGCGCTTGTTGATGCTTGACTTCAATAGTCCACTTTTACTTTTTTTCCCCATCGTACAATTTGGTTTTTATCTTTTTCTGCCCGAATTTAGCTGTTTTAATTGGTAATTGATGTTACAACTCCGTTAAATTGTTGAAATTAGGGCAAAAAGTCGTAACTTTGCCAGCAAATTGATGAAATTATGAAGATTCTGATTACAGGAGCAAGCGGATTTATCGGCAGTTTCCTCTGCGAAGAAGGACTGAAGCAAGGCATGGAAACATGGGCTGGCATGAGGGAAGGCTCCAGCCGAAAATGGCTTCAGAGCGAAAGGCTGAGATTCGCCTTCTTGGATATGGCAAATGCCGACGTGTTGCGCCAACAGCTCAGTTCATACAAGAACAAAATAGGCAGATGGGATGTCATCATTCATGCCGCAGGTGCCACCAAGTGTCTGAAGCGTGAGGATTTTGACCTGCACAACTATGTCTGCACGCAAAATCTGGTCAACACGCTGGACGAACTGGATATGCTGCCAGAACAGTTCCTCTATGTCAGCAGCCTCAGCGTGCTCGGCCCTATCCGCGAAGAGCAGAATGCCGACGGAAGCTACAACGACATGCTGGCAACCGACGAGCCTCAACCCAACACTGCCTACGGTGTGAGCAAGGTGAAAAGCGAAGAATTTCTTGCACAGAAGAGAATGAAGACTGATGGGAAATTTCACTATACCATCTTCCGTCCTACAGGCGTATATGGACCACGGGAGAAAGACTACTTCATGATGGCTAAATCCATCAAGCAGCACATTGATTTTGCAGTGGGATATAAAAAACAGGTTCTCACATTTGTCTATGTAAAAGACCTTGTGAACGCCATCTTCGCTGCTATCGGGAAAAACGACATAGCAAACGGGAAGAAATACTTTGTGAGTGACGGATGCAACTATAGCAGCAGAGCTTTCAGCGACCTGATTCAGAAAGAGTTGAACATCAAGAACGTTCTTCACATTAAAGCACCGCTATGGGTTCTGAAAGTGGTGTCAAGCATAGCCGAATGCTTCTCAAAACTGACCCAGAAACCCAGCACACTGAATGGCGACAAATATAGAATCATGTGCCAGCGTAACTGGCAATGCGACATCGCCCCACTTCAGGAAGACCTTGGATTTATGCCCGAATGGCAACTCGAACGTGGCGTGAAAGCGTGCATGGAATGGTATAAAGAAAACAACTGGATATAAAAAATGACACTGAAAGACTATTTTAAGCGAAACGAAGAAAAAGGGCTGTGGAGCATGGAGAAAATCACGCTGATTTACATGCTCTTCACTTCTCTACTCATTGCTATACACTGGAATGGACTGAAAGACCCTATGGGAATGGTCAACACCAGAATCATCATGCTGGCAGTCATGGCTGCCATGTATGGTATCTA
The DNA here is from genome assembly GCA_904501945.1 of uncultured Bacteroidaceae bacterium. Taxonomy (GTDB): domain Bacteria; phylum Bacteroidota; class Bacteroidia; order Bacteroidales; family Bacteroidaceae; genus Minthosoma. Next base: position 12,806 of record CAJGCU010000027.1, on the reverse strand, counting down.
TAGATTTCACCCTTGCCGAGCATTGAGAATTGCCAGAGTATTCCCTGTTCTGCTCGGACTGATTTTCTGGTATCCAGAAACTTATGATTTCTGTAGCCAATACCCATACCTTGATCATGTCTTTGCCGACATTGACCAAGTGCTCTTTGGCTGCCAACCTGCACTGCTGTTTAACAAGGCGCTCAGCAGCACTTTCTGGAGCGAGGCTTTTAATATGGGCTACTATGCCTACTACTACATGATGGGAGCAACAATCATCTTCTATCTGTTATGCCGCTATCAGCAGGCTGACAAAGCTGGATTTGTGTTTCTTGCCTCATTCTTCATGTTCTACATCATCTACGAATTTCTGCCTGTGGCGGGTCCTCAATATTACTTTAAGGCTGTAGGGCTCGAAGCAGCAGCCACAGGTGAATTTCCTGCGGTCGGATACTACTTTCAGACTCACACGGAGATGCTGACACCTGAAATCAAAGGCATTTTCAGCCAATTGGTGATTGGCGCACAAGAAGTGGGAGAACGTCCCACTGCTGCATTCCCAAGTAGCCACGTGGGCATGAGCACCGTCACCATGATGCTGGCATGGCAAACCAAAAACAAATGGCTCTTTTGGGTGATGTTCCCAGTATACCTTTTGCTTTGCTGCGCAACAGTCTATATTCAAGCGCATTACCTCATCGATTCCATTTGCGGATTCATTACTGCCGTGCTGTTCTTTGGGCTGAATAGCCGCTTGTATGACTGCCTGCATCTACAAAAACCACATTTTTAAACTTCATTTTCAATCATAAAATGACTGTCATCTATCCTTCTCCAATTTTCGGGCCTGTACACAGTCGCCGTCTCGGTGTTTCGTTGGGAATCAATCTGTTGCCTGCTGACGGAAAATGCTGTTCGTTCGACTGCATCTACTGTGAATGCGGATTTAACCATGACTTCGTCCCCAAGCAGAAAATGCCAACACAAGAGGAGGTCAGCACAGCACTTGAAGCGCAACTTGTCAAGATGCAAAAAGAAGGAATAGCCCCCAATGTGCTAACGTTTGCCGGCAACGGGGAACCTACGCTTCACCCACATTTTGCAGCAATTATTGACGACACTATTGCATTGAGAAACAAATACTTTCCAAAGGCAAAAGTCAGCGTTCTCACCAACGCAACGCAGATTGTCAAACAGCCTGTTTTCGATGCCCTTTGCAAAGTGGACAACAACATCTGCAAACTTGATACCATCTCGGCGGACTACATCCAGCGCATTGACCGCCCTAATGGCTGCTATAATGTGGAAAAAATCATAGAACAGCTGAAGAAATTTGGCAACCGCTGCATCATCCAGACCATGTTTATGAAAGGTGAGTATAACGGCATATCTGCTGATAACACTGGAGATTCGTTTGTGCAGCCATGGCTACAGACCGTTGCCGAAATCCAGCCACGAGAAGTGATGATCTACACGATTGACCGAGAAACTCCTGCTCATCAGCTACAGAAAGCAACACCAGCAGAACTGAACGCTATCGGCACACAAGTAGAGCAACTCGGCATCCATTGTTCCGTAGCTTATTAGGCGATATTCGTTGCACCACCCTTCCTGACAAACACAAAATCTGTCCGAAAGGCTATATATGCCACCCTCGCAAAACAAATTACAATTCTGCATTTCCCCACAAAAGAAGGCTTAAAAAGCCACATAAGAAGCTTGCTCGGGGTAAAAATCCGTTAATTACACATTATTATTATATAAAATCCGTTAAAATCGCCGTCATCCCTTCGTAGATGCAAAAAATGTTCGTAATTTTGTAGGAAATTTGTATATTGGCTCTTTACGAACATATGAAATACCTGTATTTGAAACATACGCTTTGGAGCATGCTGTTACTGATAACGACAGCGTTTACTTTGGCTTCATGCATGGGAGAGGAAGAATTAGAAACTGCACCTGAATGTGCCATTATTTCATTCTCCGTCAATAAGATTACCAGTCATGTCATCACACAACAATATGACAGTGAAGGCAATGCAACCGATGTTGTAACAACAAAAACAATTCTTGGTAAAGATATTCCTTTTAATATCGACCAGGTAAACGGCCGAATCTACACCGTGGATTCCCTGCCCAATTGGGTTGATTTAACAAAAGTAATCCCCACTTTCGTGTGTCAAGGAAATGTTTACGCTAAACTTTTGCCTGACAATGACTTGTACTTTTCACTAACATCAGGAAAAGACTCTATCAACTTTAGCAAAACCGTTGAGTTGATGTGTGTTTCAACAGACGGATTGTCAAGCAAGCGCTACATGGTGGACATCTATAAGCACCGTGTCAACACAGACACACTCAGATGGAAGGCTTCCACTTCAAACCTTGCCATTACGGGTGAAAGCAAGGTTTACAGCACTGCTGAAAAAGTATTCGTTTTCGCAAAAGACGACGCAGGAAACGATGTTTCGACTGTTGCCAACAGTAACAATTGCACCCAATGGAGCGCACCAGCCACAATCCCTGTAGATTTCAACTCCATCGTCATGTTTGGCGAGAAGTTCTATGGATTGAGTCAGGACGGATACATCTACTATGCCACAGATGAACAAGCTACTGTATGGGAACAGGCAGCAGACAAGAAAGTGGCACGCCTGCTTGCAGCAGACGAACACTACATCTATGCCTATGACGGACAAAGCATTATAGGTTCTTCAGACTTATCTACATGGAGTGTTCAGGGCTCGGAAGAACTGGAGATGCTGCCCGAAACATCCAACAACAGCATTTCTTACCCTTCAAGATCAAACGACCAGTTCCAAATAGCGGTAATGACCGGTATCTCAAGCAACAACAGCAACAATGGAGTTACATGGTACAAAATGACATCGAAAGATGACAATAACCAAGAGTGGTCTTATATTCAAGTGACGCCAGACAATGCGTTTGGTTTGCCTCGCTTAGACAACCTCAGCACAACCTACTATAAAGGTGCGATTTATGCTATTGGTTCGGAGTCGGGAAAATACAAATACCTTTACCGCTCAAACGACAACGGAATAGCATGGCATCCGCTCACAGAACTGCATCCCGTTCCTGCTGACCTTGACGCAGCAAATGGCGCAGCAAGCATTGCAGCGGTAGGCAATCAACTCTGGATTATCCAAGAAAACGGGAAAATATGGCAAGGCTCTATACTATAATAGCCGCCATCTTCATGGCATTGAGCCTCCATGCGCAAGAGCTTGAGTATGGAATGGAACTTGGCGTAATGGGAGGACCAAGCTTCTACATGGGCGATGCCAATCTCCATGGGTTCTACAAGAATACCACAATTGCCGGTGGCCTGATGGGACGATACAACATCAACCCACGCATGTCGCTAAAATTCAATCTTGCCTACGGAAAAATCAAAGGCGATGCAACTAAAGGAGACAACAAATTTCCCGCAACGCCAGAACAGGCATGGAACTTTGACAACGCACTAATTGATGCTGGCTGCCAATACGAACTCAGTTTCTGGGGTTTTGGTACAGGCACGGGGTATAAAGGACACAAACGACTCACACCATACATCCAATTGGGATTGGGATTTACTCACTGTAACGATGCGCTAACCATGAATATCCCCGTGGGATTCGGCATAAAATACAAGTTACGCCCCAGATGGAACGTGGGCATCGACTGGACAATGAGATTCTCCATGAGCGACAAACTCGACGGAATCGAAGACCTATATAGAATCAAAAGCGGGTTCATGAAAAACAAGGACAGTTACTCTTGGACGATGCTTTACATCTCCTACGATCTCTGCCCCAAATACCGCAAATGCAATAACTAATAGCAGAGCAACCTCCTGCTTAAACACTTGAAAAATAAATGTATAGAGAACAAATAGATATAACTCGAGTTCCGCGCCATGTGGCAATCATCATGGACGGTAACGGACGATGGGCTCAGGCTCAAGGCAAAGAACGAACATACGGACACCAAGAAGGAGCGGAACGCGTGCATGACATCATGACTGCTGCCGTGAATCTTGGCATAGAATATTTGACACTCTATACTTTCTCTACCGAAAACTGGAACAGACCAGAATCGGAAATTGCCGCGCTTATGGCATTGCTGCTCAAACATTTGGAAGAAGAACTCTTCATGAAAAAGAATGCTCGCTTCCGTGTGATTGGCGACACGCAGCGCTTACCTAAGATTGTTCAGGAAGCATGCGGATATTTAGAGGAACGCACCAAACAGAACACTGGCACCTGCATGGTATTGGCATTGAGCTACTCCTCAAGATGGGAAATCACTCATGCCGTACAGCAAATTGCCGACAAAGTTCAAAAGGGCGAACTACAATCAGAAGACATCAGCGAAGAGAGCATACAAGAGCATCTTGCCACTAGTTTCATGCCAGACCCAGAGTTGATGATTCGTACTGGAGGCGAAGAACGGTTAAGTAACTACCTGCTTTGGCAATGTGCCTACTCAGAGTTCTACTTCACAGACACATTCTGGCCAGACTTCAAGGAAGAAGACCTGTGCAAGGCTATCGTTGACTACCAAAGTCGCCAGCGCCGCTTCGGCAAGACAGGCGAACAAGTGACCGAACAAAAATAATACTACACATTATATATAAATATATATAGATTAAATTACATGAGGGTATCAAGATTCATCATACTCACAACTGCATTTCTTCTGTCTTCGTTTGCTTCTGTGACAGCACAGGAACAAACAAAGCCAGCCATCACATATGGCCAAAGTCAGAAGTATGAGATTGGAGGAATCGCTGTAGAAGGAATAAATGACTATGAGGATTATATCCTGATAGGTATTTCTGGATTGAGCATAGGCGAAACCGTATCTTTGCCAGGCGACGAAATAACGGAAGCTATCAAGAGGTACTGGAAGCACGGACTTTTTTCTTCCGTGAAAATCGAAGCAGATAGCATTGTCAACGAAAAAGTATATCTGAAGATTTCGCTTTCGATGCGTTCCAGAGTTTCGCAAATCAACATCAATGGCGTAAAGAAGTCCGAGCAAGAAGATCTGGAGGGTAAAATCGGAATCATCAGAGATGGTCAGATTACCCCTAATATGGAAAACAAGGCTCAGACTATCATCAAGAAATATTTCAGTGACAAAGGCTTCAAAAACACTGAAATAGAGATTGTTAAGCGCGATGACCCCGATAAGGCAAACCGCCTCATTGTCGATATCAACATCGACAAAAAGGAGAAAGTGAGAGTCAACAAGATTCATATCACAGGTAATAAGAACATCCCTACCAAAAAGTTCCATGGTGGATTTTTCTCAGGAGGCTTGCTGAAAAAGACCAACGAAAAAGGTTTCAAAAGTCTCTTTAAAACAAAGAAATTTGTAACTGAAAAATTTGAAGAAGACAAAGACCGCATCATAGAAAAGTACAACGAACTCGGATTCCGTGATGCCTACATCTATGCAGACAGCGTTGTCGATGTTGGCGAGAATCTTGTTGATGTCTATCTTCATATCGATGAAGGCGAAAAATACTATGTGCGCAGCATCAATTGGGTCGGCAACACCGTATATCAGACAGACATTCTGAACAGGCTCTTGCAGATGAAGAGAGGAGACATATACAACAGAGTACATCTGAAAAAGCGTCTGCGAGACACCATGGATCCTAATTCCATCAATACCCTCTACTACAACAATGGCTATGTCTTCAATAAAATCGAAGATGTAGAAAAAGATATCGTAGAAGATTCTGTCGATTTGGAAATCAGAATATATGAAGGAACACAGGCAACCATCAACAAAGTAAAAATCTTTGGTAACACACGGGTATACGAAGAAGTTATACGTCGCGAATTGTACCTTAAGCCTGGCGACCTTTTCAACATGGACGCACTCAAGATGACAGCCCAGCAAATTGCCCAGATGGGACATTTTGACCCAGAACAAGTTGCCCCCAACCCCAAACCAAACCCTCTTGACGGAACTGTTGACATTGAACTGAATCTTGTGCCTAAAGCAAGCGACCAGATAGAGTTCTCGCTTGGATGGGGTCAGACGGGCATCATCGGAAAAGTTGGCTTGAAATTCACCAATTTCTCCATCCGCAACCTCTTTGGAAAAGACCGCATCTCTCGCGGCATCATTCCACAGGGAGACGGACAGGAATTGGAAATCAGCGCATCAACCAACGGTAGCTACTACCAGTCCTACAGCATTTCCTTCCTCGACCCATGGTTTGGACGCAAACGCCCCAACCAGTTCTCTGTCAGTGCCTTCTTCTCTCGACAGACCGACATCAGCAGCAGCTACTACAACAGCAGCTACTACAACAATTACTACTCAATGCTGTACGGATATGGCAATTACAATAGCAGTTACTACAATAACTACTCAAACTACTACGACCCAGACAAGTACATCGAACTGTTAGGAGTAAATATCGGTTTCGGAAAGCGTCTTACTTGGCCTGACAACCGCTTCCAGTTCACAGCGTCATTAGGCTATACAAGATACATGATGAAGGACTGGGAATATTTCCTCGTCACAAACGGCAATTGCAACAACATCAATCTGACATTCAATCTTTCACGTACATCGATAGATAATGGCATGTTCCCACGTCGCGGTTCACAGATTAGCGCCTCTGTCAGCTTCACACCACCTTACTCATTGTTCGATGGTGTAGATTACAAGAACATGGCAACCAACTACTACGATGCTGATTATCAGAAAGACATGAAAGAGAAGTATCGTTGGATTGAATACCATAAGTGGAAGTTCAACTCAAGATTCTATATTCCACTTGGCAAAAACCAGAAGTGCTTCGTGCTGATGACCCGTTTCGATTTTGGACTCTTAGGACACTACAACAAGTATAAGAAATCACCATTCGAAACCTTCTATGTCGGCGGTGATGGTATGTCTGGCTATTCTTCAACCTACTATTCCGAGACTATCGGCTTACGCGGTTACGATAACGGTGCACTGACACAAGGTTACAACTACGGTTATGCCTACGACCGCATGACAGTTGAGCTTCGCTATCCTCTCATGCTGGAAGGCTCGACAAACATCTATGCACTGGCATTCGCCGAAGCTGGTAACGCATGGACAGAAGTCAAGAAATTCAATCCATTCGACATGAAACGTTCCGCAGGTCTCGGTGTACGTCTTTTCCTCCCAATGGTTGGCATGATGGGTATTGACTGGGCTTACGGATTTGACAACATCAACGGCTCAAAGAGCTACAGTGGCAGCCAGTTCCACTTCGTCCTCGGACAGGAATTCTAACCAGTTTCATCTCTCTAAAAATTCTAGAAAATCTAGATATACTAGAAAGACTAGTCTGTATAAAAAACTAAAAAAAACACGACAATATGAAAAAGTTCTTATTAACCTTGACAGTGCTCGTGGCTTCCTTAGCAGCCAATGCACAGAAGTTCGCTCTTGTAGATATGGAATACATTCTCAAAAACATACCAGCATACGAACGTGCTAACGAACAGCTCAACCAAGTGTCAAAGAAATGGGAAAGTGAAGTAGAAGCACTGCTCAACGAAGCAGAAACATTATACAAGAAATATCAGTCTGAATCAGTATTCTTGTCCGACGCACAAAAAACCAAGGCAGAAGAAGCTATTATGGCGAAAGAAAAAGAAGCCAGCGACCTGAAAAAGAAATATTTCGGCAGCGAAGGCGAACTCTACAAAAAACGCCAAAGCCTTCTCGCTCCTATTCAGGACGAAATCTACAATGCTGTCAAAGACATCTGCGACCAGAAAGGTTATCAGCTTGTCCTCGACCGCGCCTCAGGCGGCAACATCATCTATGCATCGCCTAAAATTGACATCAGTGATGAGATTCTGACAAAACTCGGATACGCATACTAATGACATACAATAAATCAAGAATAAAAACAATTACTAACAAAAAAATAAAAGAACAATGAAAAAAATTATTTTTGCAATTCTCTTGGCTCTGCCAATGACAATCTTTGCACAGAAAATCGGACACGTGAACACTGCAACTATCGTTCAGGGCATGAGCGAATATACAGCATTGCAGACTGAAATCCAGAATCTCCAGAAGCAGTTCCAAGATGAACTCCAGCGCAAGCAGACTGACATCCAGACAAAAGCAGATGCTTACGAGAAAGAAAAGGCAACACTCTCAGAAGCTCTCCGCACTTACCGTGAAAACGAGCTGCAGAAAGCTTACGACGAATACCAGCAGTTCACTCAGACCAGCGAACAGGAACTCCAGAAGGTTTACCAGACTAAAATGACTGAAATTCAGGAGAAAGTTATGACAGCTGTTCAAGAAATCGGTACTGCAGAGGGTTTCACTTACATCCTTGACGCTGCTAGCGTTCCATTCATCGGCGCAACAGCTACCGACATCACCGACAAGGTTGTGGCTAAGCTCGGCGCCAAGTAATCATGCCTGCCGTTATCTCCTGCGAACCAATCCACAAACGGTCCCAATGGAGCAATGGAAAAATGATTAAATAAACAGACAACAAATGAAAAAAATCCAAATACTGATAGCACTGCTCGCTTGTACTGGTTTCATGTCAGCACAAGAAGCAGTGCCTTCTGTTCCTGCGGCAACCCTACAACCAGCGGAAGCACCTCAAACAGTTGCAGCAACTTTCAAATTTGGCTACCTCTCCTACAACGAGATTATACATGCCATGCCTGAGTATGCACAAGCACTGAAAAGTCTTGAAGAACTAAAAAAGAGCTACGACCAAGAAATGGAACGTGCCGAACAAGAGTTCTCCAAGAAGTTCACCGAATACATCGATGGTCAGAAGTCTTTCCCTGAAAACATCATGCTCAAGCGTCAGAAAGAGCTACAGCTCCTGATGGAACAAAGCCTGAATTTCAAGAAAGAAGCCGAAGAACTGCTCACAAAGGCAGAAGCAGAACTGATGGCACCCATCCACAACACTGTGAAAGAAGCCATCAACGAGGTAGGCAAAGAACACAAGTATGCCTATGTGCTCAACACCGATGCAAATGCCTATCCTTACATCAGTGGCAACGGAGAGGCAGAAAACTGCACAGACGCTGTGCTCACACGACTCGGCATCAAATAATAGCCAATTATCAATTCATAAAATGGGACCAATAGGAGTTTTCGACTCTGGCTATGGTGGACTGACCATCCTTGAAGGCATCCGCAGCCGTCTGCCACAATACGACTATATCTATCTTGGCGACAATGCACGCGCGCCCTACGGCACACGCTCCTTCGACGTCGTTTACGAGTTCACCCTGCAAGCAGTCAAGAAACTCTTCTCCTTGGGTTGTCCGCTCATCATCCTTGGATGCAACACCGCATCCGCCAAGGCATTGCGCACCATCCAGCAGCAATACCTGCCCCTCTTTGCCCCCGACCGCCGCGTGCTCGGTGTCATACGCCCTACCGCCGAAGCTGTAGGTCAAATCTCCCGCACCAAGCACATTGGCGTGCTGGCTACCGAGGGTACCATCAAATCCGAATCATACAAGCTGGAAATAGAGAAACTCTATCCCGAAAGCACCATCGTGGGACAAGCCTGTCCCATGTGGGTGTCGCTTGTCGAGAATAATGAGTTCAACCGGCCAGGAGCCGACTACTTCATCAAGGACTCGCTTGAGAAACTGCTCTCCCAAGACCCGCTCATCGACACCATCATCCTCGGCTGCACCCACTTCCCCCTGCTTCTCGACAAAATAAGGCGACACATTCCCCAAGGCATACAAGTCATCTCCCAAGGCAACTACATCGCCGCGAGCCTCGAAGACTATCTGACCCGACACCCCGAGATGAGCCAAAGACTGACCTTAGGCAAATCCTGCCAATACTTCACCAGCGAATCGCCCACCAAATTTCGCGAATGCGCCAGCCTGTTCCTTCAAGAAGACATCGAAGCCAAGCACATCGCCTTGGCATAACCCTTCATTTGTATTTGCAAGATTTTTTGGGGGGGGATTCGTACGATACCTCTCGAAGCGACTTTTTATGCCAACTAACGTTTGCCTTACAAATCGCACCCCTCGGGTCCGATGCGCCGTACCCCTCGGGTCTACCATGGCGGACCCGAGGGGTACGGTATGTCAAGGCACGGTTTTCAGCAGTTTAGGAAGAAGCAAAGCGACTCCAACTTTCCTCTTTCTAAAGACAGGGGCCTGGCAGTCTTTATGAACAATTGCTTGTCTATCTCCTTGCTTGTATCAAAAACAACCACCATTCATTAACATAGTTTAACGTTCCGAAAGAAGGTGAACCAACATTTTTAAATAACTTTGTAATGAAGTGCAAAACTCCGGAGTTTTGCCTACATCTTGAAAAATATTTTATGCTAAATCTATTCCGCCAACAGGCATATTGAACATGAATAAAAATAATCTTCTGAAATACACTTCTGCATACATAGGCGCATTGATGATTCTGTGCCTTTCAGGCTGCCTCCGTTCCAAAGAGCCCAATACTTCACGTTCGATTTCCCCAGCCTCCACAAGCAAAGAAACCGCCATTTCTCCGTTCAGCCAATACATTGGTCACTACCCAGAATGGAGCGGGAACGGCATCACCGACAGCACCTTCACAGGAAACGGCACAACAGACATCCCTGACAAACTTCTAGTCCAAGCACTTCCGCTCAACGAGAACGACCAGACGAGCAGGGAGTTCTTCCACTTCAACCATGGTCACAAAGTAACAGCAAAACAATATATAGCCTTGTTCTTCACCAAAGTCTATGACATCTCATCAGGACTGCTAGAAGACAAGATGCTATACACCTTCACTCCCCAAGGCAAGCTGATTGACAGCCTTACCATCGGACGCACCACCCATTTCTACGAAGCAAGCGACGATGCAGCTGTCATCTGCGAAATAGCACCTGCAGAAACCAGCCGCTCATTCATAGCCAAGCAGCACACCGAAGCCTCCATCATTCTCGAACGCGGGGAAATACTTTGGAACACCGCCGAGACAGAAGTGAACATCAAGGACAATGGACAGATAACCAAAGCCCCCAAGGCTTCTCTGCAAAGCGTAACCTACGAAAACATCTTCCACCTGAATCCCAACACATCCGAAACCTTTGTCAAACATCTGTATGACGAAATTGTCAAAACATACTCCAGCGGTCAACTTGACGAATCCACTTTCTACGACTATCTTACTCCAGAACTCTTTCAGTTGCGCACAGGAAGCCAACAACACGCCCTGCAGCAGAACGACATCCCCATCTACGACTATGACCTATGGATAAACGCTCAAGACTGCTGCACTGACTTCAGCATCAGCAGCATCACAAAAGAAGGAACAACTGGCAAACATACCCGAATGACTGTAACCATTAACAATTGCAGCCAGACATCAGACATTATTCTCCTGACCAAACAGATAAACGGACACTGGCATGTGGATGACTTCATCTCTACCGACAACGGAAAAGAACACAGCATCAAAGAAGGGCTAAAAAAATCCCTAACCAATTAGCACAAACTCCTTTCACCATCATCCCCCATACAAAAACACCGTCTTCATAATATTTAAAATACCGTGTACGATATATTTCAAACACGGTGTAATATCATGCACACGGTGAGCACGCAGAAATAAATGAGGTGGAAATGTCTATGAACATTTCCACCCATAGGGTCGGGATGACGTGACTCGAACACGCGACTCCTACGTCCCGAACGTAGTGCGCTACCAACTGCGCTACATCCCGATAGCTGCCTTTTTCTGAGAAAGGCTTGCAAATTTATGGATTTTATTTCTTATGAACAATTTTTTCTGCAAGAATCTCGTCAAGCAGAATTTCATCATCAAACTTGTAATGCCGCAAGTGTCATATTCTTTAATTTTAGGGATTTGCAAACCAAATGTTACAACTCTTTATCCAAAAGTGTGAAAAAAGTAGCATTTTGTGCCAAATAGGGCGAAAAAGTCAGAAAAGAATCATCTTTCTCTTTGTGCAAATGCGGCTTTTTGCTAACTTTGTCATTGATTTGGTGGAGTTCGTGGCATAACTTATGCGTACACTACGTAACGAGCCATTCAAAAATACGGTAAAAAGAGATTATTATTCACTTTATAAACTAATAGAAATACTATGGCATTAGATTTGACTAAGTATGGCATCATTGGCTCTACAGTGATTGCACACAATCCTTCTTACGAGGAGCTTTTCAAGGCTGAAATCGACCCATCTCTCACAGGCTACGAGAAGGGACAGGACACTGAACTCGGTGCAGTGAACGTAATGACAGGTATCTACACTGGCCGTTCACCTAAGGACAAGTTCATCGTAATGGACGAGAACTCAAAGAACACTATCTGGTGGACATCAGACGACTATAAGAATGACAACAAGCCTCTCTCTGAGGATTCTTGGGCTACACTCAAGGAAATCGCAAAGAAGGAACTTTCTAACAAGAACCTCTATGTTGTTGACTGCTTCTGCGGCGCAAACAAGGACACTCGTATGTCTGTACGCTTCATCGTTGAGGTAGCTTGGCAGGCACACTTCGTTAAGAACATGTTCATCCAGCCAACAGCTGAAGAACTCGCTGAGTTCGAGCCAAACTTCGTTGTTTACAACGCTTCTAAGGCTAAGGTTGAGAACTGGAAGGAACTCGGCATCAACTCTGAGACTTGTGTAGCATTCAACATCACAAGCCGTGAGCAGGTTATCATCAACACATGGTACGGTGGTGAGATGAAGAAGGGTATGTTCTCAATGATGAACTACTACCTCCCACTCCAGGGCATCGCTTCAATGCACTGCTCTGCAAACTGCGACATGAACGGTGAGAACACAG
>CAJGCU010000026.1 GCA_904501945.1 uncultured Bacteroidaceae bacterium | reverse complement strand
CAGTCGAGTTTGGATGCCCGTTTTCTTGCTTGCATGCTGAATTTCGGAATAGAAGTTATAATATTCCCCTAACGTTTGTTTGATTTGAGCATCTGCATAACTATTTCCAGTAATTTCTTCCAAAAAGTTTTCCATAAATTCAGTCTTAGGAGGATAACATATCACTGTGGCATCATGCACTCCAGCCAAATCCTTTGCTTTTGTGATGGATTCTGGTAGTCCTCCCATCTCATCGACAAGGCCAAGTTGCTGCGCATGTATTCCTGTCCAAACTCTTCCTTCTCCAATTTGCTTTATTTCCTCCTGTCCCATGTTTCTCCCATCGGCGCAGCGGCGAGTGAAAAGCTCGTATCCGTTATTGATGTAATTTTGGACAACAGTACGCTCTTTGTTCGTGAATGGGCGTGTAAAATCTCCGAAATCAGCGAATTCGTTAGTTTTCACAGTGTTGGAATGTATGCCAAGTTTATTGTTCAGGAGTTCGCTTGCATTAGGGAACATTCCAAAAATGCCGATTGAACCAGTGAGGGTGGTAGGTTCGGCATAGATGTAATCAGCAGCGCAGCTAATGTAGTATCCTCCAGAGGCAGCCATGTCACCCATGCTGACGATAATTGGTTTTTGCGACTTGATGTTCATTACTTGATGCCAAATCTGTTCGCTTGCATAAGCGGAACCTCCACCAGAATTTACACGAAGAACGACTGCTTTCACATTGTCATCTTCAGCTAAATCCTTTAAGTCTTTAATGACTTTAGTACCAGCAATTTCAGGGGCTAAGGCATAGCCTCCTGTCGGTTCGTTGACAATGTCACCTACTGCATAATATACGGCAATGATGTTGCCGCTGATGCCTTTAGGCTGACTTGCCGCTGCCGCTGCCAGTTCTGTGACTGTGATGGTGTTATATTCATCAGATGAATTGGCGTTCATCATGTTGGCAATGACTTGTGGCACAGCATCGCTGTACGCTAATTTGTCCACTAAGTTTTCTTCATAATATCTATTGGCGGTTTGCAGCAGCATGGCTGAATCTGCCAATTCATTAAGTTTTGAAACGGGAATACCTCTGCTGATGCTTACATCTTGGGTGATTTCGTTCCATATTTCATGATTGTAAGTTTCTATTTGTTCACGGTTTGCATCGCTCATTTCGTTTTGCATGAAAGGTTCAACAGCACTTTTGTAAGTGCCAACCTTGACAACTTGCATGTCGATGCCTATTTTTTCGAGTAAATCCTTATAATAAACTACGGTGCTGCTCAATCCGCTCCAATCTATCATGCCTTGCGGATTGACCAGTATGGTGTCTGCACAAGAACATACATAGTAGGCGCCTTGTGTGTAAGTGTCACCATATGCAATGATAAATTTGCCTGACTCCTTGAAGTCAATTAAAGCATTGCGGATTGCTTGTAGTGTTGCGGGCATAGCTCCTGCAAAAGTGCCAGCTTCTATATAGATTCCTTTGATCTTCGATTCATTTTTTGCACGTTCAATGGCGGTCAGAATATCATCCAGTCCTTGTTCTTTCAATGCCGAGTTGCCCAATAAATCAGCGAAAGGATTATCTTCGCTACGCTCATTGATAATTCCTTGTAATTGAATGACTAATACACTGTTATCTTTAATCGTAACAGGTGTGCTTCCAATCATGGCGAGACTTACTAACCCCATCATGGCCAACAATGTGACGATAACGCCAGATACCAATACGCCTACGATGGTGGCGACTACATACTTAATAAATTGTTTCATAATTTATTTTTGTTTTATAGTTTTTCCAGAAATAGAAAAGCAACCATATGCAGCCAGTCATACTTGCTGCCATAATTGTAGAGGAAACGATGATTCCTCCCATTGTTTCTATTAGGCTAAATTCTTTCATTTCTGTTCCCATAACATACATCTGCCACACCGCAGCAGAATTGTTTACAATGTGTATGGTAGACGTTAGGACAATATTCCCTGTTTTATAGTAGATAACGCCTAACACAAGTCCAATTCCTATGGCAAAAGGAATTTGTGCAGGATTGAGATGTATGATGCCAAATATAAATGCAGAAAGGATGATGGCCGTCCATGGCTTAACTTGATGCCGAAGCATATAGCCCAATACGCTCTCCCTGAATACAAATTCTTCAACAATGGGCCCCGCTATCCCTATTGTCAGCCATCCTAATGGCGTGGATGCCATGTTGATGAAAGTATTCTCCATCAGGTCGGGCAGAGCGAGCATTTCTGCTGCTATATTGAGAGAGTAAATGCCTAATAAAGCAGCGATGACAGCAAGCCATCCTGTTTTCCATCTAATTGTTTGAATGTTCAGCACTTCCCTCCATTCAATCATTTTAAGCATGGCAATAATGCCTACAGTTGCGATGCCACTGACAAGAATGCTCCCTAAAAAAAAGGAAGAATTAGTAATGCCTTGCTCATTCCTGAAGCCTTCTGCCTCTTCGTCTGTTAATAGGATAACAGCACCTGCTAAAGCCTGCATTGTTAAAAAAACGATGACAGGGATGATAGGGTAGGCAACGCGTTTCATGTTGGAGGAAGTGGAAAAATATAGCTGTAAATATACAAAAGGTTCGAAAAGAGAGCCTTTTTGAACCTTTTGTACGTTGAATTTATTTTGTAATAGGCTTGTACTTCGGCACAAGTGTCTTCATGATGAACCAACCGATGAGATAAGCAACTGCACAGTAACAGAAGACAATCATGTAGCCCGCTGGTTTTCCTGTACAAGTCTCTATAACATACTGCTGGCTTTCAGCGTCATATATAAATTGACTCATGAAACTAAACGCTTCACCTTGTTCCTCGGCATAAGTGAAAAGCATACCAGAGCCCTTATTGATGGCAAATGAGCAGAGACCTCCAAACATGGTACCAATGCCTGTAATTGTTGCAATGGCCGATTTTGGGAACATATCTCCAATCGTGGAATAAAGGTTTGCAGACCAAGCTTGGTGTCCTGCTCCAGCCAAACCAATGATGATACATGGCCACCATGGAGAAATGCCAGCCAGAGGCTGAGCAAACATGGCAAAGATAGGCAAGAACGCGAAAATAAGCATAGCGCGCATACGTCCAGCATAAGGGTTCATTCCCATCTTCTCAACGAAGAGCTTTGGCAAATAGCCGCCATAGATGGAGAGGAGAGTGACGATGAGATAAAGCACGAAGATGAGCGCCTGTCCCATGCTTGAAGAAGAAGGGTAGCCGAGTTCAGAGAAATAGGCAGGTGCCCAGAAAAGGAAGAACCACCACACGCCATCGGTCATGAGCTTGCCGACGATGAATGCCCAAGTCTGACGGTACTTGAAGCAGTCGAGGAATGACAACTTCACCTCGTTGTTGTCTTTCTTTGGAGTAGTAGCATCTTCAGCAACTTCATTCTTATCGGATTCAATATAAGCCAATTCCGCTTTGTTCACAAACTTGCTTTCAGCAGGTGATGAATACATGAACAGCCATGCGCCTGCCCACAAGAAGCCGATAGCACCAATGATGACAAAAGCCATTTCCCAGCCCATGTGCTTGGCAAGTATTGGAATTGTAAGAGGAGCAGCAAGTGCACCTACCGAAGCGCCAGCATTGAAGATAGAAGTCGCATAGGCACGGTCTTTTTTGGGGAAATATTCTGCTGTAACCTTAATGGCAGCAGGGAAGTTGCCCGCTTCACCAGTAGCCAGGATGATGCGGCAGGCAAGGAACAGCCACACGCTGATGGTGCTGATGGTGAGTGCCAATTTTGTTCCTGCTTCAACAGCTTGAAGTTCTTCGGTAGAACCAATCCCCACCCATTGCATGGTTACCCATCCACACACAGCATGGAGACAGGCTGCGATTGACCAGATGATAATAGCCCAGATATAGCCCTTTTTCGTGCCCATCCAGTCGATGAACTTTCCTGCAAAGAGCGAGATGAAAGCATAGAAGAGCGAGAATATGGAAGTGATATTGCCATAATCGTTGTCGTTCCAGTGAAAATCTGGGGCAATAAAATCTTTCCAAGTGAGCGAAAGAACCTGGCGGTCCATGTAGTTTACCATTGTAGCGATGAAAAGCATGGCGCAAATCATCCAGCGGTAATTGGTCATTTTAGATGTAGAAGTTTTCATGTTTGTATTATTGTTATTCTTTTTTTGCAAATTAGGGCAGTATGATTTCTACGCCAGCTCCTATGCAGTCAGCTCCCATAGGTGGGTTAACTTTCATGAGTTTTAGCTTAACGCTTTTTGCTGCCATATATTCTGACAGGATTGACTGCGCTATACGACCTGCTGCATGTTCTACGAGTTTTGAGGGAATGCTCATTTCTCGTTTGATGGTTTCGAATAAGTCTGCATAGCTGATTGTTCCTGATAGGTTATCATGTTTCATGGTTTCTGAAAAATCAGTGTCAATTTCAGCATGAATAATAAAGTCTGCACCCACTTTCCTTTCCTGTTCCATTACTCCATGGAAAGCGTGCAGCCGCAATCCTTCGATAATAATTTTATTCTGCATTTCGATTTTCGTCTTTTGCAATAGCGTCGTCACATTCCTCTTCGTCCGAAACGTATTTCTTCAGTGCTCGAGCCACTCCATTCGCCCAAGTGTTGATGTTTTCATTTTCAAGTTGAAGAGAACTAACAAGTTTGATAACGTTTGTTAAAGGCATTCTGTAACGGAGAATTCCACTGATGAGCTTGGCGTAATTCCAATATTCCTTATTGAATCTTTCAGAAAGGCCTTCTATCGTCGTCTTGTATCCCCGACGGTTGGCAAACGTGAAGTCATACCTCTTGGTGCCGTCAGGTTCAATGTGCTTGATGATGTATCCGCCTGTCACCGTCTTTGGCAAGGCAATCCCGTCATCATCGTCGAGCACACCTGTAAATATCTCGTATGGATAGCCATCAAGCAATCCGACAAACGCCACCCACTTCTCCTTCTTGTTCTGAAACTTCACCACATCACACTCTAGGCTGATAGGGCGTTTCTCCGTGATTTCAAATTGAGGACGGTAGGAGTATATTTCGTTGTCGAGCAGCGACAAAAGCTCTCTGCGCTCTTCATTCTCTTCCGTCTCCGATGCTTGTGGAGCAAGAGCCTTCTTCAGCCTCTCTTCCCCATATTCAGATAAGATGCCAAGTATCGCTTTCGATAAAGTTTGTACAGACGACATATTTAGGTTGTTTTATTGCATAAAATTGTTAAGTTAAGGCAAAAATACAAGAGTTTTTCGACATGACAAAATAAAAGACAAAAGAAATGCCTAACTTTGACCAGAAATTCACTGAAAACAATCAAAACAAGAATAATTATGACATCAATCATCCATCGTCGCACCATTCGTAAATACAAGAAAGAAGACATCCCTGCTGACAAGCTCGAAGCATTGCTTTATCAGGCTTCGCGCGCCGCAACAATGGGAAATATGCAGCTATACAGCGTCATCGTTACCCGTTCCGACGAGATGAAAGAAAAACTTTCCCCTCTCCACTTTGGACAGCCTATGGTGAAAGGCGCGCCCGTTGTGCTCACTTTCTGTGCCGACTTCAACCGTTTCACCAAATGGTGCGAGCTGCGCAATGCCAATGCTGGCTACGACAACATCCTTTCTTTCTTCAACGCTATGAGCGACACCCTTTTATACGTTCAGGCGTTCTGTTCGCTGGCAGAAGAAGCTGGCTACGGAACTTGCTATCTTGGCACAACCCTTTATAATCCGCAGGGAATCATAGACTTGCTGAAAATGCCTAAACTTACATTCCCTGTGGCAACCATCACACTTGGCGTGCCAGACGAAAACCCAGAGCAGCCCGATCGCCTGCCGCATCTTGCCTATATTCACGATGAGACATATCAAGATTATACCTCCAATCAGCTGGACATTATCTATTATTTCAAAGAGCAGCTTGAGGAGAATCAGCAGTTTGTCAAGATTAACGGAAAAGAAAATCTTGCGCAGGTATTCACCGATTGCCGCTATACCAAGAATGACAATGAAGCAATGTCGACTGGTATCCTGAATGCGCTCAAGTCACAAGGCTTTTTGTAATAAATGTAAGTCTGACGAAATAAAAGCAGCATGAATCAACTCCGAAAGGAATAAGTTTCATGTTGCTTTTGCATTATGCACACGGTGCCCACGTCGGGATTGGCAAGTTGCATTCGATTTTTCCGCCCTTACGTTATAAGCACTAAACTGAAATCAATGAAATTTTAATTAAATGTAATTTAATACGAGTGTAATGTGCAATTATTTTGGTCAAAAAAGTCTAAAATAACATATTTTTTTGTATTTTTGCACCAACTAAAACGTATAAATATAAGTATGTAAATTACTAAAATCAGAAAATACATGAAAGTTGGAGTACCAAAAGAGATGAAGAACAACGAGAATCGTGTGGGCATGACTCCTGCAGGAGTGGCAGAAATGTGCCTGCATGGACACGAAGTCTTTGTGCAGCAGAAAGCTGGCGAAGGCAGCGGATTCTCGGATGAAGAATATGTAGAGGCTGGCGCACGAATCCTGCCTAGCATTGAAGAAATCTATGAAGTGGCAGATATGATTGTCAAGGTGAAAGAGCCCATTGAACAGGAATATAAGCTTGTGCGCAAGGGGCAGCTTCTGTTCACCTATTTCCATTTTGCCAGCGAGAAGGAACTCACAGAGGCGATGCTGAAGAGTGGGGCTGTCTGCTTGGCATACGAGACAGTTCAACTTCCCAACGGCTCTCTGCCGCTGCTGCAACCCATGAGCGAAGTGGCAGGATGCATGGCCGTTCTCAATGGAGCTTATTACCTGCAGAAGACAAAAGGCGGCAAGGGAAAGCTCATCAGCGGCGTGCCAGGTGTAAGCCCGGCTAATGTGCTTGTGTTGGGCGGCGGCATTGTTGGCGAGGCCGCGGCAATTATGGCAGCCGGATTGGGAGCTAACGTTACGATAACTGACATTTCGTTGCCACGCCTGCGTCAGCTCGATATCGAGACTCCTGCCAACGTTCACACACTCTATTCTTCTAGTCACAACATTCGTCAGCAGCTTCCAAATGTTGACATCGTGATTGGCAGCGTGCTCGTTCCTGGCGACAAGACCCCACATCTCATCACTCGTGACATGCTCTCTCTCATGCAGCCAGGCACCGTGATGGTTGACGTTGCTATTGACCAGGGCGGCTGTTTCGAGACCTCTCGTCCTACCACTCACAGCGAGCCGGTATATACCATAGATGGCATCGTGCACTACTGTGTTGCAAACATTCCAGGTGCTGTATCAAACACCTCCACATTGGCGCTCACCAACGCAACTCTGCGCTATGCTGTAGCTTTAGCCAACAAAGGATGGCAGCAAGCATGCAAGGATGATTCAGCCTTGGCAAAAGGACTTAACATCGTCGAGGGTAAGGTCGTATTCAAGGCCATTGCAGATGTCTTTGGATTGCCATACGAACCGCTGTCTCTCTCTTGTTGACACTTGTCCGTCTAAGGATAGATATGACAGGCTCGGTACATTCATGGATGTGCCGAGCCTTTAGTGTTATTGTATGAGATTTTTTTAAGTAAAGAAGCCTTCACTTGTCTTGGAACTTATTAAATTGACATTTTTAGAAGGTTTCGAAATTATTTTAAGTGGAACGAATCTGTAATATCGAAGCAAGAGTTTCTTATGTTTCTGTTGTGATGTTACTAAGCTTGACATTGTAAAGCGTATCGCCCTTCATGAAAATATAAGAGATATGTTTCACCTTTTGCCCAGCAATGGCACCGAAGATGGTGAAGAAAATACGACTCCGATTGTCACTGGAATCTTTGCTGTTTTTCCCATAACAATATTTCTTTTTTTAGCCTTCAGCCTCTCAAAGGCATTTAATATTAAGGCGTGGAGCTGATACCACGTCTTCTAATGGAAGCAGTGAGAAGTACCCTTGTAATGTATATGCAGTGTTCTTCAATCTTCTGTCTAACTCTCTTGGGAACGATGTTTTTTCTTTCTTTTCACGTGTGTTTTTTTTTGATGGTTGTATTTACGTTGTGCCCTTCATGGTATTTACGGTGAGGGGTATGTCGTAATTGCGTTTGCGGGTGTGCCGGTTATGGGTGTATACGTGCTTGTGCCTCGCATTTTGCCCGTTGGCGCCATCTGCGTTGCAGTGCTACAGCGCTACAGTTCCCAATACACTATTCCACTCGATGAAAATAATAAATATTTTATATTTATATATTATATATATTATTATATTATATATAGTTATATATAAATATATAATCTATTACTTTAATTCACTATCGACTTTCTTGATTCATTTTACAACTGTAGCGCTGTAGCGCTGTAACGGTGTGGCGGTGTGGTGGTGAGTACTGGGTAATAGGAAAGCGGCACATCCGAGATGGACGTGCCGCTTTCTTGATGAAGTATGTGATTTGATTACTCTGCAGAGTAGTCAATCTTGCTCATGCGCACATAAGTAGCATGGCGGTGCTGTGTTTCAGAAGTACGTTTCCACGGCGAAACGGAACTGGTCAATGAAAATTCGTTTGAAAGCAGAGATATTGTTTTGTTCGTAGAATAGCAACATGGCTTTCTTGTAGTCGATGCTATCAACTGTACGGAAAGAGATGGGGCAATACCCATTGGCTATCAGGATGGCATTGCTCGTGATGCGAGCAATACGCTTGTTGCCATCGTTGAAAGCTTGAATATAGGATAGCAGCACTAAAACGAAGAGTGCTTTCTCAAATACATTTGTTCTGTTGTTCACTAAGTCACAAGTCTGTTGAAGTGCCTCGCGTATTTGGAACTCGTTGTCGATAGGGCGGTAATTGGTGCCTGTGATGCCGACACGTCGGGTGCGGATATTGCGGTCAACACCAAGTTCTTTGACAAGGAGGCTGTGGATATCCTCAATGCGCGAGATGGTCAAATGCTCCATATAGTTGGGATTTGCGACGATGAAGTCGAGGGCATCTTTATGGTTGAGTAGCATGATTGCTTCCTCTTTCGTCTTGCCTGCTGCCGTTTGTCTTTCTTTCAACAAGCGTTCGGTTTCAAGCAGTGAATAGGTATTCCCCTCAATCTGTGAAGACTTCCAACTGAGGTCAATACCTAAGCGTTCCATTTCCTTACGCTTTTGTTCATCGGTAAGTGAGGCGAAGTTTTTTGCGAACTGATCTTGCAAAGTGTTCAGTTTGGACATCTCTTGTTCGGTAAAAAGGCTGACATGGCTCAAAACATTGGGAATCAAGTCGAAATTATAGCCTGTCTGCACCTGTCGCTCATCGACCTCCTTGCTGTAGTAGTCATCTAAATTGATGGGGGCAAATAAGGGTGACACAAAATATTTCGTGGCTCTGGCTTTTCCCTCCACGTTGATGTAGAAAGAGTTGATTAACTCGGTGATGGCACGTTTGATAGTGGCAAGACTTGCTTTGTCTGCCAGAGCATCAGCAACTTGCTTCGATGACACACCTGGATGCTCCTTGATGTATTGTAAAACTATGTTCTTATCCATACATAAAAAAGAATCGGCTCACAAAAGTACAAGAATCGGCTCAAATATACAAGAAATCGAGCCGATTTATTGCTATTTTTGAGCCGATTTTGTGTTGCGTGGGGCTAAAAGAGGTGTTTGTTTGACCTTAACTGAAAAAGGTATGGAAGTTGCAACCGATAAATAGAAAGGGGATGCAGAATGAACTGCATCCCCTTATTCACGAGTTATGTTGGTTGATGATTACTCTGCTGAGTAGTCAATCTTGCTCATGCGAACATAAGTTGCATAGCGGTGCTGTGCTGCCTTCTTGGCTGCGTCGAAGAGTTCCTGAGCATCTGTTGGACATACCTTCTTGAGTGAGAGGTAGCGAACCTCACCATCGAGGAATGCCTGGAAGTTGTCCCAGTTTGGAGCCTTTGAGTCGAGCTGGAATGGGTTCTGTCCCTGTTCTGCAAGACGTGGGTCGAAACGCCAGAGGTGCCAGTAGCCGCACTCAACAGCCTTAGCTTCTTCTGCCTGGCTCTTGCCCATGCCGCCCTTAGCCTTGAGACCGTGGTTGATACATGGAGCGTAAGCAATGACGAGGGATGGGCCTGGGTATGCTTCTGCTTCACGGATTGCCTTGAGGCACTGTGCGTTGTCTGCGCCCATAGCTACCTGTGCTACGTAAACATAGCCGTAGGTTGACTGCATGAGACCGAGGTCCTTCTTGGTGATGCGCTTACCGCCTGCAGCGAACTGTGCGATAGCACCGATTGGAGTAGCCTTTGAAGACTGACCGCCTGTGTTAGAGTAAACCTCTGTGTCGATAACGAAGATGTTGATGTCTTCGCCAGAAGCAAGAGCGTGGTCGAGACCACCGTAGCCGATGTCGTAAGAAGCACCGTCGCCACCGATAATCCACTGTGAACGCTTCACGAGATAGTGAGAGAGCTCTGAGAGCTGCTTGCATACAGGACAGCCAGCATTGCGACCTGCCTCGATGGCTGGAGCGAGCTTAGCTGCTGCTGCCTTAGATGCGTCTGCGTTGTCCTTGCCTGCAATCCACTCTTCTGCTGCAGCTTTGAACTCTGCTGGTGTGCTTTCCTGTGCACATGCCTCGTTGAGGAGTGCTACGATGCGAGCACGCATCTTCTTGTTGGCAATTGCCATACCAAGACCATATTCACAGAAGTCCTCGAACAGAGAGTTTGACCATGCTGGACCCTGTCCCTTTGCGTTCTTTGTGTATGGAGTTGATGGGATTGAACCTGAGTAGATTGAAGAACAACCTGTTGCGTTTGCTACCATCTGACGGTCGCCGAAGAGCTGAGAGATGAGCTTCACGTATGGAGTTTCACCACAACCAGAGCATGCGCCTGAGAACTCGAAGAGTGGAGTAGCGAACTGGCTTACACGTGGGTTTGCCTTGTAGTCGATGAGATCCTGCTTAGAAGCAACGCTCTTTACGCAGTAGTCCCAGTTCTTCTGTTCAGGAAGCTGGCTTTCGAGACCAACCATCTTGAGTGCCTTGTTGCCCTTCTTGCCTGGACATACGTCAACACAGTTGCCGCAGCCGAGACAGTCCATAACGCTTACCTGCATACGGAACTTCATGCCCTTGAGGGCTGGTGGAGCTACCATATCGAGTGTTGCGCTCTCGAAGCCTGCTGACTCCTTGTCGTCCATAACGAATGGGCGGATGGCTGCGTGAGGACAAACGAATGCACACTTGTTACACTGGATACAGTTCTCTGAATCCCATTCAGGAACGAATGCTGAAACACCACGCTTTTCGTATGCAGCTGTGCCCTGTTCCCACATACCGTCTTCGTAGCCCTTGTATGCTGATACTGGGAGAAGGTCACCGTTCTGTGCGTTGATTGGGCGAACAATCTTGTTGATGAATTCTGGGTCGTTGTTCTCGATTTCAGCATCTGCTGGAAGGTTCTTCCATGCTGGATCGATGTCAAGCTTCTTGTATTCCCCACCGCGGTCAACTGCAGCAAAGTTCATGTTAACGATGTCTTCGCCCTTCTTGCCGTAAGACTTCACGATGGCTTTCTTCATCTGCTCTACAGCAAGTTCAACAGGGATAACTTCTGTGATGCGGAAGAATGCAGATTGAAGGATTGTATTTGTGCGGTTGCCAAGACCAATTTCCTGAGCAATCTTTGTTGCATTGATGTAGTAAACGGTGATGTTCTTCTCTGCGAAATACTTCTTGATGTTGTTGGGCAGGAAGTTTACAAGTTCTTCACCTTCGAAGATTGTGTTGAGGAGGAACTGTCCGTTCTGACGAAGACCGCGGAGCACGTCGTACATGCGGAGGTAAGCCTGAACGTGGCATGCTACGAAGTTTGGAGTCTTAATCTGGTAAGTAGAACGGATTGGAGTGTCTCCGAAACGGAGGTGTGAACAAGTGAAACCACCTGACTTCTTAGAGTCGTAAGAGAAGTAAGCCTGGCAGTACTTGTTAGTATTGTCACCGATAATCTTTACAGAGTTCTTGTTTGCACCTACTGTACCGTCAGCACCAAGACCGAAGAACTTTGCTTCGAAGATGCCTTCGCCGCCGAGTGCCATTTCCTCTTCGAGTGGGAGAGAACGGAATGTAACGTCGTCGATGATACCCACTGTGAAGTGATTCTTTGGTTCTGGGAGTTCAAGATTCTTGTAAACAGTGAGAATCATGGTTGGAGTAACGTCTGCAGAACCAAGTCCGTAGCGGCCGCCAACGATGAGTGGAGCGTTTTCCTTGCCGTAGAATGCATCTTTTACGTCGAGGTAGAGAGGTTCGCCGTTTGCGCCTGGCTCCTTAGTGCGGTCAAGCACAGCAATGCGCTTAACTGTTTGTGGAATAGCTGCAAGCAGACGCTCTACAGAGAATGGACGGTAGAGGTGTACAGACACCATACCATACTTCTTTCCGTTTGCGTTTGCGTAGTCGATAGCCTCGCGTGCAGCTTCTGTAGCAGAACCCATGAGGATGATACATTCTGTGGCATCTTCTGCACCGTAGTAAGTGAATGGCTTGTATTCGCGACCTGTAATCTTTGAAATGGCTGCCATGTACTTCTCTACAGCAGCTGGAACCTCATCGTAGAATGGGTTACAAGACTCGCGGTGTGCGAAGAATGTTTCTGGGTTTTCTGCCATACCCTTTGCTTCAGGATGTTCTGGAGAGAGTGCACGGCTGCGGAATTCAGAAACCTTATCCATTGGAACGAGAGGACGGATATCTTCCATGTCCATCTCTTCAATCTTGTGGTACTCGTGTGAAGTGCGGAAACCGTCGAAGAAGTTGATGAATGGAACGCGAGTTTCAAGTGCAGCGAGGTGTGCTACAGCTGAAAGATCCATCACTTCCTGTACAGAGCCTTCGCAAAGCATAGCAAAGCCTGTCTGGCGGCATGCCATTACGTCGCCATGGTCGCCGAAGATACAGAGTGAATGGCTGGCAATGGTACGTGCTGAAACGTGGAATACAGAAGGAAGAAGTTCACCAGCAATCTTGTACATGTTAGGAATCATCAGGAGAAGACCCTGTGATGCTGTGAATGTAGTGGTGAGTGCACCTGCCTGAAGTGAACCGTGTACAGCGCCTGCTGCACCTGCTTCTGACTGCATTTCCTGAACGAGAACTGTGTCGCCGAAAAGATTCTTGCGACCTGCTACAGCCCACTCATCCACGTGCTCTGCCATTGGAGACGATGGAGTGATAGGGTAGATGGCTGCAACCTCTGAGAACATGTATGCAACATGCGCAGCAGCGGTATTACCATCACAAGTAATAAATTTTTTTTCTTTACCCATAATGATTTATTGTGAATATAAAACGTTAAATCTATATAAAATAAATTATTGACTTTTATTAATACAGGAAGCCGAAAATCCAGAGAGGAATCTGATTGCCTTCACCAATATCGCATTGATTGACAGCGTAGAGAGCTTTTGCTTTGCTCTTCAGCTTTGTGCTGTGTTCTGCAATCTTGAATTCCAGCTGTTCGTCAATAAGGAATGAACACAGGTTTCCGTGCTTGTTGACTTTGTGGTCTTTCCAAAGTGTGTTACAGAAGAATGTCTCTAACACATCGTGCTCATCGAAGCAGCGTGGGTAGAAACTGTACATCAAGTTGGAATTATGAAGCAGCACGCGAGCTGGTTTTTTAGGGAATTCGTCTCCCTTGCTGTAAATCATATTAACAAGTCTTGCCTCCTCTAAGTACTTGATGTAGTGCATGACGGTAGCACGGCTCATGCCTAAGTCTTGAGCCAACTGGCTAACGTTTGGAACGCTGCTGCCGCTGGTAGTAAGCATATAGAAGAGCTGCTTAATCTTTGTGAGATATTTGAGTTCTATCTGTTTCACAAGCAGAATGTCAACTTCTATCATCATGTTCATGTTTTTCAACAGATTCTCGCTATAGTTGACTTTGTTGAGGAAGAACGGATAGAATCCATGGTGCAGATATGCCTGGAAATATTCTCGAGGATTTACTTTTGAATAGATTTCTGATGCAATTTGCCTATGATTGGTGATGATTTCATCAAGAGTGTATGAGCGCAACTGGAGTCCTGTAGATAAATTCAAGAACTCGCGGAATGAGAATCCTCGTAAATTGTATGATTTTACGATGCCGTTCAACTCTGGATTTTCATCTTTCAAACGCATCACAGGAGAACCTGTGAAAATGATTTTCAATCCAGGGTAGCGATCGTAGCATTCACGCAATTGTGCACTCCAATCTGGCTGCTTGAAAACTTGGTCAATAAGCAGTACTTTACCGCCGGAATGGTAAAACTCGCCGGCAAATTCTGTGATGCCGACATTTTGGACGTAAAAGTTGTTAGTGTTAATATACAGACACGAATGGTCGTATGGAGAAAAGTGCTCCTTGGCATATTGTAACAAGAACGTAGTCTTACCTACACCGCGAGCACCTTTGATGCCAATCATTCGGTCTTTCCAATTGATTTCGTCCATCAAGTCACGACGTACGGGGGCTTTTAAGTGCTCTACCAAGTAAGCATGGGTACGGAAAAAAGATTCCATAATTCGTTTGGGTTAATTAAAGTATGTCATTCGCGAATGTCACAAATACACCCGAAAAAATGCTTTTGTGACTAAATTTAGTGCAAAAGTAAGCATTTTTTTTCGTAATCGCAAACTCGACTTTGCAAAAAATGATATTTTAGGTAAAAAAATGTTTTTCGAGGAATCTTTTTGAGGATAAAAAGCCTCATTTGAAAGCAGGTCGCAAGTCGTTTTGCAGAAATGAGGATTTACGCTACGTGTTCACTGTCTACGTAATATTTCAATCACTATGTGTGTAGTATTCTGCAAACGGTGATTGAAATATTATGCAGGCAGTGCTGGGTATTGCATCGTTGAACAATGTAGTGAGCCATGCTGGATGATGAGAACATTGCAATCGATGCCTATGATTTCTCTGTCTGGAAATGCTTGTTGAAGTTGAGTAAGAGCCATTTCGTCTTTTTCGGGTTGATTGTAGGTGGGAACAAGAACGGCTCCGTTTATGATAAGGAAATTAGCATGTGTTGCTGGTAATCTTTCTCCCTCCGTGTCGTAACAAGCATCTGGCAGAGGAAGAGGATATAGTGTGTATGGCTTCCCGTCGGCTGTACGAAGTGCTAATAGCTCTTTTTCCATTGCTTGCAATTCAGCATAATGCTCGTCGTTTTCCTCATAACATTTTACATAAGCAATTGAAGTGGGGGAACAAAATCTTGCAACAGTGTCTATGTGTCCGTCTGTGTCATCGCCTGCCAGCCAAGAATGTTGTATCCAAAATATCCTTTCTGCATGAAAGCATTGCTTCAGGTAATCTTCTATATCTTCTTGAGACATAGTGTTATTCCTGTTCTCGGAAAGAAGACAGCTTGTTGTAACCATCAAACTTCCTTCACCATCGCTTTCTATGCTTCCTCCTTCGAATACGAAGTGAAGCAAATTCTTGTATTTAGCCTCTATGTTGTAGTTTTGGTAAAAACTTTTGATTTGAGGGAAGATGGTTTTGTTGATTTGATTGTCGTTGTTGGCTGCAAATTTCAATCCCCATCCATTGAATTGGAAATCGTTGAGAATTACCTTTCTGTTTGGGGCATCAATGCAAGTGATGAAGCCATGGTCGCGTGCCCACGTGTCGTTGGTGTCACATGGAAGGAATGTGATATTGTCAAGACAAACCTTGTGATTTTCCAGTTCTTTTTGTGCTTCTTCTGGATGCTGTGCTATAATCCAAAGTGGTTCGAATCTCGTTATTTGTCTTGCTATTTCGCAGAAACAGTCAATGGCATCAGCAAGTACTGGTGCCCAATCCGTGTCTTTGTGAGGCCACGTTAATTGCACAAATGCTTGCTGATGCCACTCTGATGGTAGATACATATATATAATAATGTGGGAATTTTATTTTTTGAGAGGTTCTGGACCGTTGAGCGTAGGCTTGACTGGGATGATATTGCCTTTCTTGTCGAAAGTCATCTTGTCGATACAAACTTCGCGGTGGGTACCTGGTACGCCTCCACCGAATTTTCTGTCCACATAGTTTTTGTTGATGCGATGGTAGCAAATGTACCATTCATCTTTGCCTGGAATCTGGAGAACTGAATTGTGAGCAGTTCCATAAATCTTATCTTCAGGTACTTGCTCGATGACACGGTAGTTATTCTCGTCTATCACGATGTCGCCTAATGGGGATTTGCTTGTGCCGTAACATACGTGGTAGTTAGGAGAACCTGTGTCGTCAACAGACCACATGAAGTAGTAAGTTCCTTTGCGGTAGATAACGTATGGAGCTTCGCGATAAGCCCATGTCTGCAAGTTTCCGCCTTTAGGAGTCATGAGTTTTTCTGTTTCTTTCTTGATGCTGATCATGTCGTCGTTCAGCTCTGCTCCTGCCATGTATCCATTGCCCCAGTAAAGGTAGAACTTCTTTGACTTAGGGTCTTGGAACACATCCACGTCAATTTGCTGTCCATGGTTCTGTCCGGCAGGAAGCTGGTCAACCACTGGCTGCCCGCAATCAACAAATGGTCCTGTTGGCGAATCGCTGATGGCACATCCGATAGATTTGCGGTTAAATCCACGGCGGGTGTCGTGTGCTGAATAGTAGAAGTAGTATTTGTACGAACCGTCCTTCTGCTTGCGCTCGATGATGCATGGTGCCCAAGCATTGCCATTTGCCCATTTCACTTGGTTGCTTTTCACATCAAGCATCTTGCCTTCGTCTTTCCAGTTCACGAGGTCTTCTGAGGAAAATACGCTGAAATCATAACCTCCCCATCCAGGAGTTCCATCTGTTGTGCTGTAGATGTAGTATTTCTTTGTTTTGTTAGAATACATGATTTCTGGGTCAGCATGGAATCCTGGGATTACTGGCTGGTTGTGGTTGCCAAATTCTTTCAGCAAACGGTCTTTCTCTGCTTGCGTGATAGGAATCATCGTGCCGTGACGTGGGGTGAATTTGCCTTTTGTCTCAGTATTCTGTACAAACTCAAATGTTTTGAGGTCTGTTGATTTGCAGAATTGGTAATATCCGCTTCCGTAGCAGTCATACATGATAATCCATGATTTTCCATCAATAGCCTTGCAAACGCCAACGCCTTCTACAGCTTCTTTCGTTTGTTCTACATTGCCATCCAGCATTCTCCATCTGTCAGTCAGATTCTTTGCGACAGCTTGATAAATTCCACGGCCTGCTTCTTGCTTGTAGAAGAGGTGGTAAAGCTGGTCGTTTTCGTTGTAAACAATGTCTCCGTCGATAGTTGCATTGCCTGCGTCGAAAAGCCATTTTGGTTCGCCTTCCAAGTCGGTAAAATCTTCGTTTGCATACTGATAGTAGATTTTATCGAAACTGCCTGGGTCACTGGTTCTTAAGGAGTAGAATACCATGTATTTGCCGGCTTTTTTGTCGTAGATGGTTTCTGGTGCCCATACACGGATGACGTTTTTCCATTCTTTGGTGTAGCGAGTAGGGAAGTTGACGGTAGAGTGTTCCCAATTGATGAGGTCTTTGGATTTGAGCAGAACCATACCTCTATTGCTTGACCATCCGTAGGCAGATCTCATGTCAGTTGCCACCATGTAGAATCCTTTTCCATCTTCACAGCGGAGAATGTGTGGGTCGCGTACGCATTGTGTAAGTGCGATAGTGTCAGATGAAATGACTGGATTTCCGTGGTTTAGCGGAGTGAAGTTATAGCCGTCGTCAGAGATTGCATAGCAAATCTGTTCATCTTTTGGGTCATTGCTGTTGAAGTAAGTGAACAGGTATGCAACCATAGCGTTAGGGTCATTTGTGCTTTCCTGTTTTGTTTCTTTTTTGTCAGCAAATGCAGACGTTGCAAGAGATGCACAGATGAGAGTTGCTAATAAAAACTTGTTGTTCATAAGTGTTAGGTTTTTGGTGTAAATTTATGATTGTGTTTATTTCTTTCTTTATGAAGATAAAAATTCTTCTGCTTTCTGAATGTCTGATGCGTGGTCAACATCAAGAATTTTGCTGAATGGGTATGCTTGCAGTTTGAGTCCTTCTTTGACGAGCTGTCGTTGGAAGTTGCGCATTCTTGATTGGCCTTCTTCTATGCATTTGTCTATGATGGCAAATGACTTTTCGTCTAAGCTGTATATTCCGCCTGAGATATACTTTTGTGGCTGCTCATCGTGAAATCCTGTTATGGTAAGCTCTTTGTCCGTAGAGATGTAAAGAGGCTTCTCGTCGTCTATATAGTCAGTCACGGCCATAATGCCATCGCTGTTAGAGTTTTCCCAAATTTGGATGTACTCTTTGAATTCATTTTCACGGAAAATCGTGTCTACAGTAGTGAGGCAGAATTTCCCGTTTCCCATTATCTTTCTCAATTCGTAAAAACTGTGCATAGATGATTCTGTTGTTTTTACAATGAGTTGGATTTTTTTGTCGGCTTCTTGCAGCTTTCTGAGATGAGACTGGGTTAGTGGCGTGAGATTGTTGGTGATGATGAAAATGGAATTGGCCTTGCAGTCGTTGAAAATGCGTATAAGCCGGTCAATCATTGCTTCACCGTTTATCTTGACCAAAGGCTTGGGCAGTTCGACTCCTTCTTGTGCCAGTCGTGAACCTTCTCCTGCTGCTAATATGGCAAAGTTCATGGTCGTATTAATTTAAATAGATAATGTATAATCATGGATGCGCGTGGCTTTTTTAGAGTTGGGAACTTTTAATTCTTGAGCCTTTCCATGATTATACATTATGAATTAAATTAGAAGTTGAATTCTTCACTGACGCTTTTTTCTTCAGAAACGGCACGGATTGCGCGGGCAAACATTTCTGCGATAGAGAGCTGTTTCAGCTTTGGACAGTCTTTCTTGTATGGAATAGAGTCGGTGAAAACGATTTCTGTCAGGCTTGATTCCATTACTCGGTCGCATGCAGGGTCGCTCATGACGCAATGGCTTGCTACGGCTCTTACGCTCTTTGCGCCTGCTTTAAGCATCTCATTGGCAGCGCGTGTGATTGTTCCTGCTGTATCTACGATGTCGTCAACGAGCACAACATCCTTGCCCTCTACGTCACCGATGATTTGGATGGATTCTACTACATTGGCACGCGAACGTGTCTTGTTGCACAAAACGAGTGGAGCATGAAGCTTCTTGGCGAAAAGTCCAGCACGTTTAGCTCCGCCTACGTCAGGTGTTGCGATAACCAAATCGTCAAGATGGAGAGACTCTACATAAGGAATTTCAACAAGTGAGCCATAGAGGTGATCTACTGGTACGTTGAAGAAGCCTTGAATCTGGTCGGCATGCAAGTCCATTGTAATGAGACGGTCGATGCCCGCAACGCTTAAAAGGTCTGCAACAAGCTTGGCGCCAATGCTTACTCTTGGCTTGTCCTTGCGATCCTGTCGTGCCCATCCGAAATAAGGAATAACTGCAATGATGCTTCGTGCGCTGGCACGCTTAGCTGCATCAATCATCAGCAGCAGTTCCATGAGATTGTCGCTGTTTGGAAAAGTGGATTGAACGAGGAATACATCGTATCCGCGAATAGACTCTTCGAAGGAGACAGCGAATTCACCATCGGCGAAATGGGTGATAATCATGTTGCCAAGAGGGCAATTCAAACTTTCACAGATTTGTTCTGCTAAATGCCTTGTCTTTGTACCTGAAAATACCTTGAATGGTCTTGCTTCACTCATGATTTTCTAACTATTTAGAGAATTGATAGGTTAAATTTACTGCAAAGGTAGTAAGAAAATTCGAGTAAGTGAACAAAAAAACAAATATATTTTCTTTGTTCATTTGTTTTTTCTAATTCCCAACGATAAAAGGATGTAAACCGCGTTCTAGTTGTGCATTGTGCATCTTGCTTTTGGGGCACAATGTCGAACTTTCATATATGATTAGTGTATGGAAACAGCCTTTGAAACATTGCCCCCGTCGTCATAATTACGATGCCGAGTATAACGTAATTATGATGAAGGGTGCAACGTAATAGCAATGAAGGGCAAAGGCCTAATCTATAAAAAAGTGAAACGAAGAAGCGCAGTCGGATTGATGATGTGCCTCGTGTTTGATGTGTGCATGATCAGAATGCACTTTCCATGTGAAAGTAGAGACTGTGGTAGCCTTCGTCTTCCATTTCGCTGGCAAAGATGTTGAAGTCTATTCGGATATTTTCTCTGTCGGGGAAGGGGATAGCGATGGTTGCTTCTGCCTGATTGGTCCTGGAGATATGGGAATTGGAAATGATGTGTAAATCGTATTTTTCTTTTGCTAAAAGGATAAAGCGGTCGACGAGTAGCTTAATGTCAATCTTGTGGCATGTGGCATCATCGGCTGTCGATTCTTTTGGATACGTGTTTTCGCAAATGCTGATATGCACAGGAAAGAACCCTTTTGGATATGTCTGCTGTTCTGTATTATTCATGAAAAATGTGATAAAATTGTCAAAATGGCATTTTTTGTACTAAATAAGGTTAAAAAAAAGAGAATTCGTTTAATTACAAACATTTTAACACCTATCTTTGTAACCAATTTGACTACAAAGTTAGTGAATAATGTTGAAACTATTTATTTTTTCTATTATAATTGTCGGCATAGCGATGCTTTTTCTGTGTGTTAGATTGGTGTTCAAGAAGAACGGACGCTTCGTCAAGACACATGTGAGTCAATCAAAAGCAATGCGCGACAGGGGGATTACCTGTGTACAAAGTCAGGATTATGCCATGCGTCATCAGTCGCCCTTGGCAGTAAAGGAATAAACAAACTTTTATATAATATGAAGAAAATTACAACACTTGTCCTGAGCGGACTTATGATGATTGCAGCTGCTGCAGTCATTACATCATGCAACGATGCAAAAGAGAACGCCTCTGCGGAGGCTGCTGCTGAAACTGTTGCAGAGAAGGAGCCAAGCTATAAGATTGCTTTTGTGCTCATAGACACGTTAACTTCACAGTATCAGAAGTGCAGAGATTTGGAAGAAGAGTTCATCCAGAAACGCGCCAATGCAGAATCTACAATCAATGCAAAAGGCAAGAGCTTCCAGAACCAGATGCAAGAGTTCAACAGAAAGTATCAGAGCAATCAGTTCACACAGCAGCAGTTTGAAGCAGAGCAGGCTCGTCTCGCAAAGCTGCAGCAGGATTTGGAAGAACTTCAGATTCGTTTGAGCAATTCATTGCAGGAAGAGTATCAGAAAGAGTTCCAGGAACTTACTGACACTATTCAGAGCTTTACAAAGTCATACGCAAAAGCAAAAGGATATGATTTCATCCTCTGCAAATCATCAGGCATTGACAATGTGCTTTATGCAAACGAAGCATATGACATTACAGATGAGGTGGTTAAAGGATTGAACAAGCGTTACGAGATTGCAAACGCAAAGAAAGAAGAGAAGAAATAAGAGATTTCTCAAAACAGATGTGTGCCCCACAACGATATATCGCTGTGGGGCACATCAATTTAAAGGCTATCTCATCATGTCTGTGTTTATTCACCCAATCCAACTTGGATTATCTTTCTATATTCAATTATTCTTTCTTGGGCATAAAAATGGGCTACCCCCTTTCTCTCGAAAAAGAATAGCCACAACACAAACACAAAATAAAACACGATTAACGAATTTGGTACACGACCAAAACGTTATTGTTTATATGTTATAATGTATACAAAGTCGTTGCTTTTTTGTATTTTTACTGAATCCCGTCTTCACGGAGTTTTACCTGCCACTTCCATGCAGAAGAGAGGATTTCGTCAAGTGGAGTGTCTGCACTCCAGCCAAGCACTTTGTTGGCTTTGTCTACATTACCCCAAATTGCCTCGATGTCTCCTTCGCGTCTTGGAGCATACTCCCAGGGGAGTTTTACGCCTGTTGCGCGTTCAAAGCTTTCTACAATTTCGAGGGTTGAGTAGCCATGTCCTGTACCAATGTTGAAAACTTCTACAGGGTCAGTCTCTTGCTCAAG
This sequence comes from uncultured Bacteroidaceae bacterium, assembly GCA_904501945.1. Lineage (GTDB taxonomy): Bacteria > Bacteroidota > Bacteroidia > Bacteroidales > Bacteroidaceae > Minthosoma. Next base: position 1,089 of record CAJGCU010000026.1, on the reverse strand, counting down.
CACTCGCTGCATCGCCTTTACGTGAGCCTTTGCAAGGTCAACAACATAGATATAGTCACGAATGCAAGTTCTGTCAGGGGTATTGTAGTCGTTACCAAAAATCTTGAGTTGCTTGCGAATGCCGATAGCTGTCTGTGTAACAAATGGGATAAGATTCATTGGCACGCCATTAGGCAGTTCGCCAATGTGTGCTGATGGATGTGCGCCAATAGGATTGAAGTAACGTAAGATGATAGACTTGATAGGTGCTCCAGAATGAATGTAATCTTCAATGATTTCTTCGTTCACCTGCTTGGTGTTTCCGTATGGTGACAATGCTTTCTGAATTGGAGCCTGTTCTGTTACGGGCAGATTCTCTGGAGTTGGCTGGCCATAAACGGTGCATGATGATGAGAATATGATTCCTTTGCTTCCATACTTGGTCATGAGCTCAAGCACGTTCATGAGGGAATTGAGATTGTTGCGATAGTAGAGCAGGGGCTTTTCGACAGATTCTCCAACAGCTTTTGATGCTGCGAAATGGATACACCCTTTTATCTGATACTTTTGGAAAACGGCCTCTGTTGCAGCATAGTCATTAAGGTCCACCTGCTCAAATGCAGGACGTATGCCTGTAATTTTTTCAATACCATCTACAACTGCAGCATTTGAGTTAGAGAGATTGTCGATTATAACAACATCATAGCCCGCTTGTTGCAATTCAACAGTTGTGTGTGAACCGATGAATCCAGTTCCTCCGGTCACAAGAATTGTTTCTTTCATGTGTGTGTACGGTTTAATAATTAGTTTTTAACACGAAATGAAGAAGGATGAAAAAAGAGTACCGTTCTAAAATTTTTCTTTGCAAATGTAATACAAATTATTCATACTTCATCATTTCATGTTGTTTATTTTTTTATGAAAATGCACTTTTGGAAAAAAATGAACTTTTAATACGAATTAATGCTCAATTTTATATGGCATTCATCTCCCATTTGTGTTGTCGCTTTTACAACATATATTCCCTTAGGCAGTGCAGCCACGTTGAGTGAAGCAAACTGCCTTCCAGCTCTCATAATAGCATTTGCAGGCATCGGCATGCCTAGTGTG